>JBDLWG010000193.1:0-11198 GCA_039804385.1 Bacteroidota bacterium | reverse complement strand
AAATGTTTTAAAATTGAAACACGCCGATTTGTCTGAAAAGGGCATTCATAATCTTGCTGCCTTGGTTTTGGACACCGAAACGGGCAATGTATTGGCGTACTGCGGCAATGCACCGAATGCGGGCGCGGCGCACAATGAATCGGTGGATGTCATCAAAGCGACGCGTTCCACAGGCAGCGTTTTGAAACCGCTTTTATACGCGTTTGCGCAACAAGAAGGCGAGATATTGCCAAACAGTTTGTTGATAGATGTACCGACGGATATTGGAGGTTTTCATCCCGAAAATTTCCATGAGACGTATGATGGCGTGATTGCAGCGCGGCGGGCTTTGGCGCGTTCCTTGAACATTCCGTATGTTCGGTTGCTGCATCAATACGGTTTAGAAAAATTTTATGGCAACCTTAAACGATTGGGAATCAGTACTTTCAATAAACCACCTGCGCATTATGGTTTGACTTTGGTTGTCGGTGGTGCGGAAGGAACATTGTGGGAATTGACAGGCGTTTATGCATCCTTGGCGCGTTCGGTGTCGCATTGGTATCCGCATGAAGGCAAATATGATGCTTCGGATTGGCATCATCCAAACTATTTGTTTAAAAATATTCCAACTTCTAAAACGCCTAAAAACCGATTATTGAAACAAGCACCGCTATTACGCAGTTCGGCAGCATGGTTAGCGTTGAACGCAATGAGCGAAGTTGAGCGACCTGATGGGCAGGGCAATTGGGAATTATTTGAAGGTTCTCAACCCATTTCTTGGAAAACAGGGACGAGTTTTGGCTTTCGAGATGCTTGGGCGATTGGCGTTACGCCGCGTTATGCGATAGGCGTTTGGGTTGGAAATGCGGATGGCGAAGGTCGTCCGGGCTTGACAGGCATTGAAAAAGCAGCTCCCATTTTGTTTGATATATTCAATTTATTGCCTACGGCGGAGCGATTTGACCCGCCTTATGACGATATGATACAACTTTCTGTTTGTAAAAAAAGCGGTTATCGCGCCACTGAATTGTGTGAATTGGACACGATTTGGGCAGCGAAAGGCGGCGAAAGAGTGGCAGCTTGCCCCTATCATACAACGATTCATTTAGATACGAGTGGACAATTTCAAGTATCCGACGACTGCGAACCGCCGCAAAATATGAAACATACGCCTTGGTTTGTGTTGCCCGCGTTAGAAGAATATTATCATAAAACGCGGAATCCGAGTTATCAAATCGTTCCGCCGTATCGGAAAGATTGCGCGGCGGCGGTGGCAAAATCAAGTCCTGTGCAACTCATCTATCCAAAATCGGCAACTAAAATCTATTTGCCCATTGATTTTAATGGAAAATTGGGCAGTGTCATCTTCAAAGCGGCGCATCGGATGCCTGAAACCGCCGTTTATTGGCATTTGGATGACGAATTTGTAGGAACAACGAAGCGTTTTCACGAATTGGCAATGACTCCGCCGATTGGCAGACATCGGTTGACGCTGGTGGATGAAGCAGGGAATCGGTGCGGGCAAGATTTTGAAGTGCTTGGGAAAAATAATTAACTTTTCAACCTTAGTACATGACAAAAAAAGAGGATTGCTAAAAAATTGATTTTCAAGATAGTAGAACGTTTGGAGGGTTTCAAACCCTCCAAACGTTGTTGTCGATTATTTAACTTTAACTACTTACTAAGCTTTATTTCCTATCTTTTTTTACAAATCCTTGTGGAGGCGTATGTTGTTGTGGAGGGCGATTCGACGATACAGGCGGTGTATTCGGCGGGAAAAGCGGCGTTAAAGGACGCTTTTTCTTCTTTTTGCGCCGTTTTTTATCATCCCGCAATTCCACTGCGCCAATCACATCCTCATATTCAGGTTCGCCGTCATCCTCTTGCACAGGTTGCGCATGCGCCACATTTTCCTGCAATTCTTTGAAATCTGGTGGAAATTCCCCCTTTTTATTCGCTTCCAAAACGATTTTAACTTCATCCACCCGCAACGTATAAAACTTACCTTTTTCGGGACCTGAATCCATCACATACGTCATTCTGCGTCGAAAAACGTCTGTTTTGATTAAAAAACCATTGCCTGTTTGCGTTTTCAGGCGTTCTGCACTCTCTGGAAAATCCTCTAAGGCATCCATGTACCCATCCAATTCGTAATTCAAACAGCATTTCAACCGCCCGCACGCGCCACTCAATTTCGCTTGATTGATGGCTAATTGTTGATACCGCGCCGCCGCCGTCGAAACGGATTTGAAATCGGAAAGCCAGGTCGAACAACACAATTCGCGTCCGCACGAACCGATGCCGCCCACTCGCGCCGACTCCTGCCGCGCCCCAATCTGTCGCATTTCAATTTTGACTTTAAACTCTTTGGCGTAATGCCGTATCAATTCGCGGAAATCCACCCGTCCGTCCGCCGTGTAATAAAACGTCGCTTTGCGCCCATCGCCTTGGTACTCAATATCGCCAATTTTCATATCCAAATCCAACGTCCGCGCAATGGCCCGCGCTTTCGTCATGGTTTCGCGCTCGTAAGCCCGCATTTCTTCCAATTTTTCAAGGTCGCGCTCATTCGCACGGCGGATGACATTGAGAAACAATTGATTATCTCGTATTTCTTTTTTGCGCATCTGAAGCCGTACCAAATCGCCCGACAACGTAATGCGCCCGACATCAAAACCGCCGCCACCTGGCACTTCCAACAGCACCCAATCGCCTGTCATCACTTGATTGAAACTCGGATTATGATAAAAATCTTTGCGAGACCCTTGTTTAAAACTGACCTCCACTAAATCGAAATCATTTGAAACTACATCGCGTATATCCAAATCGGACAGCCAATCAAAGGTATTCATCCTGTTGCATCCGCCGCCACAATTACCGCTACATCCGCCCGGTTTGCCCTCTTTTCCTATCGAACAACTTGTGCATCCCATATTTATACATTCAGTTTTTTTGTAATAATTAAAAAAATATATGCTTAATATTCGTTTTTTGAATGAAGATTTAAATCCTAAAAATCCTAATTCAAACTCAACTTTTCGCTCTCATAATTTTGTGCGCCCGTATCGACGCGTCTAAAAATAACACTTTTGGATTGGCATTGCGTTCCACATGGTAAATGCACTCATCAAAAATCTTTGAAATGCGTTCAATTTTGTAAATATCCAACACCGTTTTCATTTTTTGCGCTGTTTCGAGTTCATCAGGGCGCAGGCGCGGGGGCAAATCGCTCGTAATACCGTCCGTCATTTGCAAAATCAAGACTTCGCGCAAAAAATGAAGCCCGTATTTTAAAAACAATTTTTGTTTTTCGCGCCCATTTTTCGCAAAAGTCTCCGTCCAACGAACCAACTCAACGCCATTGCCGACAAAGCATTTACGCATCCAATTCAAAAAAGATTTTGCATTATCATGCGCGGTTTCTCTGGACAGGCGCACCGCTTCATGCCAATTGCCATCCGCAAGTCGGGCAATCGCATGAGCATCTTCCTCTACTAAACCATTGTTTATCAATTCTTTAGCCACTTCATCATCTTGCAATGGTGGTACTTTGATGAGTTGACAACGACTCAAAATGGTATTCAAAATCAAATCTGGATTTTCCGCAACTAAAATAAAAACCGTATCATCAGGCGGTTCTTCAATGATTTTTAACAATCGATTGCCTTCTTTGCCCAAATATTCGGGCAACCACATGATGAGAATTTTCCGCTTTGCCTCAAACGTTTTTAAACTTAGTTTTTTAACAATTTCAGCACATTCATCTCGCGTAATATTGCCTTGTGCATTGCCCGCGTCCAAACGGTCGAGCCAATCTTGGGCGGAAAAATACGTATTTTCTGCCAATGCAGCCCGCCATTGTTTCAAAAAACGGGTCGAAATTTCTTTCGCACCAACCGTCGGATACGAAAAATGCAAATCTGGATGAATCCATTTACCCGTCTTGATACACGCATAACAACGTTCACACGGCTCCATTTCGCCCGTTTCGGGGTCTGAAATGGGTTTTTCACAGTTCAACAATTGCGCAATCACCAACGAAAGGGCTAAACCACCACTTCCAGGGGCGCACAACAAAAGCAAAGCGTGAGGCATCCTGCCGCCTGCCGCCATGCCGCGTAACAACTGTTTCGCATTTTCTTGACCGATGATTTCTTTAAAACGCATGGCGCAAAATTACACTTTTTTTTGAAACGGCAAGGCAGGAATTAAAACGAAATACAGGACTTTACGTAAGTGTTACGAAAGTCCCATTTTGAAGGGACTTTCGTAACACTTACGTAAAGTCCCCTCAAAATGGGGACTTTCGTAACACTTACGTAAAGTCCCTTCAAAATGGGGGACTTTCGTAACACTTACCTAACACTTACGTAAAGTCCTCTTCAAAATAGAATATTGCTCATTATCAATCCTATCAAAAACAGTAATATGGAGATAGTTATTGCAATGCGCCTTGCCCATTTCAACATTTTTTTATTAATGGGTTTGTACCGATTCGGGTATTGTTGCAGGATTTGCTCACTGCGATAAATGAAGTAAAAAGCGATGAATGAAAAGCCTGTCGAAAAAAGAAGTGCTAAAATGGCATTCATTTCATATAATTTTTGATTTTCTGGCAAAAAATCTTCATCCACTTCCTGTTTGGGAAATAAAATCACTTCATCTTGACTGTTTTTAATGACCAAAATTGCTTCCATCAAAATGATATAATCCACATTCGTCTTTTGTCCGCATCGCCGATAATGTACTTCACTTTGATTGATTTCCACGATTTCGGCTTCAATGACGCGCCCACTTTGCAAAATAATTTTAGAACAATCTGTTTTAATAGTTGCTTGCGCAATTATCGTTACACAAATAGCGATTATGGTAAGGTATGATTTCATTTTTCGTAATTTAAATAGGACAATTTAATAACGTAAATCTAAGTAACTTTGTGTAAAAATCAACTATATGTTAAAAAATATTGTTATATTATTGTTCAGTTTATGGACGACTTTGAGTATGGCGCAGGTTGACGGCAGTATTCAAGGGCGCGTATTGGAAGGCAATACACCTATTGAATTTGTAAATATATTACTTTTTTCAAAAAAAGATAGTATTAAAATCGTCCAAAGTGCGATAACGGATTCGATTGGGTTTTTCCAATTGAAAAATTTACTTTTGGGACATTATCAGATTAAAATGCAACTAATTGGTTATCAATTAAATACAATTGATATTGATTTAACAAATCAACTACCAAATTTAGATTTAGGCAAAATCTCGTTACAAACGGATGCTAAAATTTTTAAAACGGTCGAAATTGCTGCCCGAAAATCCATTGTACAGCGCACGTTTGGGACGAGTTTCAAAGAGAAATTAATGGAAAATAAATTTTCAAATGACTAAACTTTTTAAGTATGTCGAAACAACTTGATTGGGTGCGTACCAATCTTATAAAAGCCTTGCTATTGTCGCAAACGACTGATAATACCGCATTGGTAGTAGAAAAAATGGCAGAAGGCAATTTAAACAAAATTTTATTAAGTTATTTAACGGCTATCGCCCTCAAACATCCTAAAAAGGCAGTCCAAGAAAGGGCGCAAGCGGTTTTACAACAACACGCGCCACCAAAATTGCAAACGCATGTGCAACGCTATTTAGGTCGCTCGACAAAACCGTACTATGAGAGTGCCGAGTTGTATTATCATTCAAGTATTTACTTTTTTGATGCCATTTTAGCGGAGAAAATGATTTTTTGGCATCATCAAGTCGGTGAATTGAGCGCGGAACCATCGGTAATTCGATTGCATCATCGGAAATGGCAAAAACAACATGCCCGCATTTCCGAAATCCCTTTCATAGATACCATTGTATTGCATAAAATGCAAAAATTTGATTTTCAACACTTTATGCAGGCAATTGAGCCTATGAAAATAAATTATATTCATTTTTATCATTTGTATAATGTTGTCACGCCGATAAATATGGAAGTTTTATGCCATATGCCGACCTTGAAAATGTTATTATTCGATGGAAATAGGGAGCACCCTGTTTTGGATATTCCCAAAACGGTGACTGCACCGATTCATTTATTGTGCATTCGGCAATGTAACGTCAAGAATTTGGAAAATTTTGCCCCTTATATGAATCAATTCACCCATCTGTTGATAGAATAAAATGAATTGGGTAGTCGGGGAATTTATTATTTTTAATGGTTTAATGCAAAAAGAAATATGACTATTATCGAAAATATAAAAAGATTGCTTGCTTCGCCCGAAAATGACAATGTTGAGTTGATTGTCGAATTGATTGCAGGGGCTGAGGTGCAATCGCCTACGCTTTTGAGTTATTTGATGCCGATAGCCTTCAAACATCCTGATAAATTGGTGCGGGAGCGCGCCCTCAGCATCTTGACGGACTTGGCTTCGCCTGATTTGCAAGCGCATATTCAAACGCACCTCAAGAAAAGGGTGGTTATGAGCCTGCATCACGAGACTCCTTTTTTATATGCACATCCCGAATTGTACTATTTCAAGGCGGTTTGGGCAGAAAAACGAATGATGTGGCATCAACATCAGGCATCAAATAATCATTTTCCAGAATATGAATCTTTGTTTTTTGGCAATGCGGCTTGGGAAAACGTACATCATGGTTTAGAAGATTTTGATTTTGTTCATACGATTTGGATTCAAAAGATTGCAAATTTTGATGCGCCGATGTTTATGGATTTGATTAAAGGTTTTCCTGTGCATACGTTTACGTTTGACCAAGTGGTGTTGCCTACCCTGCCACAAGCTGTTTGGGATTTGGAAACCCTTAGAAATTTAAAATTTGTCGCACCCAAAGAAGCTAAAACGTTGGTGATACCAAAGCATTTTAGTAGAAATATTGATTTTTTACAAATACAAGGTGGGTATCATTTGATAGGCTCGGAACATTTGTTATTGTGCGCAAAACAATTTCGCCATTTGCTGATTGCAGAAAATCCTGCTGTTTGGAAAAATGATTTTTAAACGTTTCATTGGGTGATTTTTGGGTACAATGGATGTACGGATTCAACGGATTTTCACGAGATTTCACGGATTTTTACTTTTATTTAGAACTCAAATCCGTGAAAATCTTGTGAAAATCCGTTGAAGCCGTACATCCATTATATTCAAAATCACCCAGCGCAGCGTCAAGTTTCAAAAAATATTGAAACAATTGAAAACTAAATATACCTTTGCAGTGTTTTATTGTTCAAAATCAAAAATGAATCACTCATGGTCTCCGCTTTTAGAATGAAATCCGATGTTTTAGGGCAAAGCATTCTTTTTGCCGCCCTTGCCCTACTCTACTGCCTGCACACAGGACAACGGCTTACCCAATTGATGCTAATCTTATTAGCCATTTGGCAAACTGCCAGTGCTTTACATTTGTATTACAGCTATCGTTACATATTGAAAATCAATTACTTACGCACCGCAGCTATTTTAACTGTGAGTTTGCCCATCTGGTTTCACTTTATTGGCAAATGGGCGTATTTGCCTGTCACAGGGTTGCTCCTTTGGTATTTCATACAAACTTGGCGCGATATGTTCATCGTATTAAATCGTCCCAAATCCTTTTGGGATTTGTAATCATAGGTTTGAATTAGGATTTTTAGGATGTGAAGGATTCTTAGGATTGATTTTTTTAGGCTTTGAAAGCTTTTGGGTACATTACCTAAAAAATCAATCCCAATAATCCTTAAAATCCCAATAATCCTAATTCAAACCGCCAAAATAATATAATTTTTCAAGAGGATTCCGTACATTTGCGCGAATTTTCCCATTAGTAATTCAAATCCGTAATTTTTTATGGCTACTACAGCAAAAAAAACTCCTAAAAAACCAGCGTATAAAGTCAAAGATATTAATCTTGCCGCTTGGGGACGTAAAGAAATCCGTTTAGCGGAAGCAGAAATGCCTGGTTTGATGGCATTGCGTGAAGAATTTGGCACAACCAAACCGTTGAAAAACGCTCGCATTGCAGGTTGTTTGCATATGACGATTCAAACGGCTGTTTTGATTGAAACGCTTACGGCACTTGGTGCAGAAGTTTCTTGGTCAAGTTGCAATATTTTCTCGACACAAGACCATGCGGCGGCGGCGATTGCTGCAGCAGGCACTCCCGTTTATGCTTGGAAAGGCATGAATGAAGAGGAATTTGATTGGTGTATCGAACAAACGTTGTTTGCGTTCAAGGATGGCAAACCGTTGAATATGATTTTGGATGACGGCGGCGATTTAACGAATATGGTGTTAGACCGCTATCCTGAATTGGCTAAAAATATCGGTGGTATCAGCGAAGAAACCACTACGGGCGTACACCGTTTGTATGAGCGCGTTGCGAAAGGCACATTGCCGCTTCCTGCGATTAACATCAATGACTCGGTTACAAAGTCGAAATTTGACAACAAATATGGTTGTAAAGAATCATGTGTTGACGCGATTCGGCGTGCTACAGACATCATGATGGCAGGTAAAGTTGCGATTGTGGCTGGTTATGGCGATGTCGGTAAAGGTTCCGCAGCATCGTTGCGCGGCGCAGGTTGCCGTGTGATTGTGACGGAAATCGACCCAATTTGTGCTTTACAAGCTGCAATGGACGGTTTTGAAGTCAAAAAAATGGCAAGTGCGATTCCGCGTGCGCAAATTATCGTCACAGCGACTGGGAATAAAGATATTATTCGCATGGAACATTTCAAATTGATGAATGATAAAACCATCGTTTGTAATATTGGACATTTTGATAATGAGATTGATATGGCGGGTTTGAACAAACATTATGGTTCAACCAAAACGGAAATCAAACCGCAAGTGGATTTGTACGATGTGGATGGAAACGATATTATCGTTTTGGCGGAAGGTCGTTTAGTCAATTTAGGTTGCGGGACAGGACATCCTTCTTTTGTTATGTCAAATTCGTTCACGAATCAAGTGTTAGCGCAGTTGGAATTGTGGCAAAATCCAGGTAAATATGAACATAAAGTTTATATGTTACCAAAGCATTTGGATGAAAAAGTAGCGCGTTTGCACTTAGCGAAAATCGGTGTGGAGTTGGAAGACCTTTCAACCGAACAAGCGGATTATATCGGTGTGAAACAAGCGGGCCCGTTCAAACCAGAATATTATCGTTATTAATCGGATACGAATTGGAACGCAGATGACGCGAATCGAACGGATTTTCATGGATTTTTTTTAAAAAAAAATCCGTGAAAATCCGTTCTGTTCGTGTCATCCGCGTTCCAATTTATCCTACACAAAACCCATTTTTTATCATGCAAACGATCCAATTAGCCGATTATCAGATCCAAATCGGCACCATTCAAGCCTCCCTTTCCTCTTTTTTAAAACAAAATGTATTTTCAAAAATCATTATTTTAACCGATGAAAATACAGAAAAATATTGCCTACCGCTTCTAAAACCTGCATTACCTATTGATTTTCAAACGATTATGATTCCCGCAGGAGAATCATTCAAAAATTTACGCACTTGTGAAATCGTCTGGAATGCCCTTTTTGCAGCAGGCGCGGATCGAAAATCGTTGTTAATTAATCTCGGAGGCGGCGTAATTGGAGATATGGGCGGTTTTTGCGCAAGCACGTTCAAACGCGGAATGCCTTTTTTGCAAATCCCGACAACCCTCCTTTCCCAAGTGGATGCGAGTATCGGTGGGAAATTGGGTATTGATTTTGGCAATGTTAAAAACAGTATTGGGCTGTTTGGAAACCCAAAAACAGTGTTGATTGACCCCCTTTTTTTAGAAACCTTATCGGAACGCGAATTGCGGAGTGGTTTTGCAGAATTATTTAAACATGCATTGATTCATAAAGCAAAATTTTCAATACAAGATTTATTGCAAGCGTTTAAAGGCAAACGGGCCGATTTAGCCCCGATTATTAGCGATTCGTTGTTGGTTAAAAAACATTTTGTGGAAAAAGATCCGTTTGAAAAAGGGATTCGGAAAGCCTTAAATTTTGGTCATACGATAGGTCATGCAGTGGAAAGTGCTGCTTTGGAAACCGATAAACCATTATTACATGGCGAAGCCATTGCGATTGGGATGATTTGCGAAGCCTTTTTGAGTCACCAAATGAATGGTTTGATTGCTGCTGATTTGAAATCCATTGTTCATGTTTTTTCAAATATGTATCCAAAAATAAATTTAAAATCATTTGATTATCAACAACTTATAAGCATTATGCAACAAGATAAAAAAAATGATGGTGCTGCAATCAATTTTACGTTATTGAAAAAAATAGGCGTATCAAGTATCAATCATACAGCAAGTGCGGCGCAGATCAGAGAGAGTTTAGATTTTTATGCTACAAATTGTTAAAATTAAATAATGTATAACACCCTTTGGAGGGTTTGAAACCTTCCAAAGGGTATCTTCCTTAAATTTTTAAACAAATTATGTTGTATGCAATTTTAGAAGGCTTTGCAAGGCGACCTGCCTTATTGCCTGTTGAAAATGTGGCAGACCTCCATCTTTTTATACAAGGTTATTTGCACGCAGCAAGTTACCATTCCATCGTTGAACCTGATATCGCTCATTTTGAAGGGTTTCAAACTTATGTGGAGCAGCATTATAAAGCTAAATCGACTCGAAATTGGTCTAAAATCATCCAATTTCATGCAAATAGTGATAAAGAAAGTTTATTTTTTTTTCAAGAACATTTAGAAGCGTATAAAAAGAAAACAAAATGGGTTAAACCATAGAAATTTCCCGATTACGAAGTAAGTAGTTGAATTAAAAGAACCAACAACAACGTTTGGAGGGTTTGAAACCCTCCAAACGCTATACTACCTTGATTGTATTACAAAAAATCCTGTTTCCAGACATCCATTTTGCGCCGTTTGGTGTTGAAATTGACCCCAATAGCAACAATTGATTTGCCCAGTGCGCGATATTTTTCAGCATATTCGTTATCCAAAATCTGTTGAAAAGCCTCCTCTGCGGATTTGTTAATTTTAAATTCAAAAATATAAAGCTGTGTAACCGTTTGAACCACCACATCTGCCCGCCCTTTGGAGGAATGGGCTTCACTCTGCATCGCCAATCCAAGATAATTAAACAAGATATGAATCAAGCAATGCCGCCCGTGACAGATTCAATTGATTTTCAATGAGTTGTAAATAATCTGAAAAGTAATATTCTAATTCGAGTTGAGTATAACCCATAAGCATTGCATAATGCTTATTCAGCG
>JBDLWG010000192.1:0-5827 GCA_039804385.1 Bacteroidota bacterium | reverse complement strand
TATCAATCACATAATCTGCCACTTTTATCACATCCATATTATGTTCGATGATAATAACGGTGTTGCCTTTATCCACCAATTTGTTTAAAACATCCAATAATAATTGAATATCTTGGAAATGCAACCCTGTTGTTGGTTCGTCGAGTATATATAACGTGTTGCCAGTATCTTTTTTCGATAATTCTTCTGCCAATTTGATGCGTTGCGCTTCACCACCTGATAGGGTAGTGGCTTGTTGCCCCAAAGTGATATAACCTAAACCGACATCGCGTAAAGTCTTGATTCTGCGGTGAATATTCGGAATTGGTTCAAAAAAAACAGTCGCTTCATCCACCGACATATTTAAAATATCATTAATTGATTTGCCTTTATACAGGATTTCTAACGTCTCCCGATTGTAACGCCTTCCTAAACACGTTTCGCAAGAAACGTGTACATCTGGTAAAAAATTCATCTCAATTACACGCTGACCCGCGCCTTCGCACTTTTCGCAACGCCCGCCTTTGACATTGAAACTGAATCGACCTGACCGATAACCGCGAATTTTTGCCTCTGGAACAGCAGCAAACAAATTGCGCACGTCCGTAAATACGCCAATATAGGTTGACGGATTGGAACGCGGCGTGCGACCAATCGGCGATTGGTCAATTTCAATCACTTTATCCAAATGTTCCAACCCTTCAAAAGTCTCATAAGCCATTGGTTTTTTGATACTTTTGTAAAAATGTTGCCTTAAAATCGGATACAAGGTTTCATTAATCAGCGTCGATTTGCCACTGCCCGAAACGCCTGTTATCAACGTCAACGTACCTAATGGAATGCTTATATCTGTTTTTTTTAAATTATTACCAGTTGCGCCTTTCAAAATCAAGGATTTTCCAGTACCGATTCTGCGCGTTTTCGGGATTTGAATGGATTGGCGGCGGCTTAAAAAATCCGCCGTTGGCGAAATTTTCGTTAAAAAATCAACAGGTTTATCCGCGCCTACTAATAAACCACCATTTTTGCCCGCCCCAGGGCCCAAATCAATTAAATAATCGGCGGCTAACATAATGTCTTTATCGTGTTCAACAACCAAAACAGAATTGCCAATATCCACCAAATGGCGCAACGCTTGAATTAATTTTTGATTATCGCGCTGATGCAATCCAATACTCGGTTCATCCAAAATGTAGGTAATGCCCGTCAATGCCGAACCAATTTGTGTTGCCAATCGAATGCGTTGCGCTTCTCCACCCGACAAACTGCCTGAAGGACGATTCAAATTTAAATAATCCAAACCCACATCCAACAAAAAACTTAATCGCAATCGAATTTCTTTTAAAATCTCTTTTGCTATAATTTGTTGACGTTCAGGTAGTTGTGACTCAATCGAAACAAACCAATCGGTCAAAGTTGGAATATCTAACAAACTCAATTCGCCAATATGTCTGCCCATAATTTTGAAATGCAGGCTTTGTTTTTTCAACCGAAAACCATTGCAATCAGGACATACGGTGACAGACATGAAGTCCTCCACCCAGCCCGCCCAGCGTTCCGAAGTCGTTGAATCATACCAGTATTTTAACATATTCATTAAACCCGTTTGACACAAATTATAACTATATTCGCCTTCCACACTACTTTCGGGTGCTTTGACGGTTGATTTTTCACCACCATATAAAATGGTTTTAAGGGCAGCTTCGGCAATATTTTCGATGGGTGTATCAAAGGTGAAATTATATTTTTTCGCTAATTCTTTTAATTGTTTAAATAAAATCGTTTCTCGAACTTCGCCTAAGGGCAAAAAACCGATTTGATTAATACTTTTTGTTTTATCAGGAATGACTTTTGCAACATCAGGTTCAAAGAGTTGTCCCAAACCTTTGCAATGTGGACACGCGCCATAAGGCGAATTGAACGAAAACGTATTCGGTGACGGTACTTGATACGCTTCTCCTGTCTCTGGATCCATCAAATGTTTTGAAAACATCGCATTAGCAAAAGCAATACTATTGGTTTCAAGCGGCGCAACAAAAACAATCCCTTCTCCCAATTGCATCGCTATCGTGAGCGAAGCCCCGATGCGGTCGCGCAATTCCAATCGCGCCGTAAAACGGTCAATCACCACTTCCACATCATGCGTTTTAAACCTATCTAATTGTAAATCAGGCTTTAAATCAATAATAACACCGTCTGCACGTACTTTGGTATAACCCGTTTTGCGCATATTTTCTAATAATTCCCTATAATGCCCTTTGCGCCCGCGCACAATTGGCGCAAGCAACATGATTTTTTCTCCATTAAACTGATGCAAAATATGGTCTAAAATCTGAGTTTCCGTATATTGAACCAACGGTTTGTTGGAAATAGGGCTGTATGGAATGCCCACTCGAGCATATAAAAGGCGGATAAAATCATAAATTTCTGTAATCGTACCCACTGTTGAGCGCGGATTACGCCCCGTCGTTTTTTGTTCAATGGAGATAACAGGGCTTAAACCAGTGATTTGTTCGACATCAGGACGCTCCATCGTACCGATAAATTGTCGCGCATACGCCGAAAAAGTCTCCATATACCGCCTTTGCCCCTCTGCATAAATCGTGTCAAACGCCAACGACGATTTTCCAGACCCACTGATGCCTGTAATCACCACTAATTGATAACGCGGAATTTTAAGAGAAATATTTTTCAAATTATGGACTTTCGCGCCCGTGACTTCGATAAATTCTTGCATAATTGATTTTTTTAAATTATTCCCCTTTTTTCTTTTTAAAATCTGTTTTCAAATCGTAAGGAATAATATAGGTTGTTACAGTGATACCATTTATGATTTCAGTACTTTCAAACACATGTGGATGCGTCACTTCTGAATCTACAAAAACCAAATAAGTACCTTCTTTTAAACTCATTCTTTGGGCATAATAGGCAATTTGTTTTTTGCCATCGTTAAAATGAGTAATATTATGATATACTTTTGATTCAACAACAGCATGTTGCGCATTAATAGTAATGATCATATCAGCAACACCCAGATTAATATGCGGTTCAATATAGGAAGAACCATTGACCACCCCAAGAAAAGCACTAATATACGTTTCAAAACTATACATCAACGCAGCTTCTCGAATTGAAAGGACTTTACCTTTATCATCTCGGTCGAGAAAAAAGCGAAAACCGCGCATTTTAGCATATTCTTTATACTTTCCAATGACTTTTGGCATGTTCAACGAGCCATTTTGCGTAAAATAGTCGCCAATATTAATATTTTTTTGAATTCTATTTTGTTCCCCATTCAAATAGGGATAAAAAGCATCATGCAAACATTTTTTGTAGAGTGGCACTCGAAAAGCCACATGCCCATTTTCGTCGGACTGAATGATACCATTGACAAACAATTCTTTAATCGGTTCTCTATAAATCTGAAAAGGCACTTTTTCTTGTGTAAATAAGAGTCTTTCGAGAAAAGTACGATACTTATTTCCTCGATTAATAATATTTGAAATATTTTTATCTATATCTTGTTTCAAATAACGGTCTTCCACCATCCAATAATCTTCGACCTCAAGAATGTGTTTATTCGCTTGATAATGAACGAGTTTGGCAGCAAAACCATTCACTAAACCAGGTTGATTCGCCGTTATTTCAGCAATTTTGGATTTGACTTCGGGCGAAAAGAATTGATTCATCTCGGTTTCATGTTGTCCTAACAATTCCAAGGTTTCTTCATTGGTAAAATAAGGAATATTTAAATTATCCGTCACATTAAACGGACTTGCATGGTCTTGAACCACCCCCACAATATTGCTTACGCCCACTAAAATCACTGATTTTAACCCATGTGTTTGTCGAGAATGGTAAACATTCCGAATCGAATGCAAAAATTGTCCAAAAAATTTAGGATTAATGCCTTCCACCTCATCAATAATCAGTACCAATTTTGAGTCATTGACCGTACTAATTTTCTGAAAAACCTCTTGTAAAACCATTCCATGAAAATCAATTTGCCAAAACTTTTTCAATTCCTGAACTAATGTGGCAACAAATACGCGCTCTGATGCCGTTTTGTAATTTTCAAAGTTGATATGAGCTACTTTATAATCATGCTTCCCTAATTCATTCGATAATTGGCGAAAGTACGTGCTTTTCCCAGTTTGTCGAGGAGCCCATATCGTGAAATAACGGTCATTTTGCACTTTATGCATACCTTCGATTATCAAATCCGTGCGAATCAGCGTGTAATGTTGCTCTATAATGTTGGGCCCAGACGTATTAAAGTAACGCATTGTTTTAAAAATTTATATTTTATTTAAAAATATTTGTTTTAAAAGCAAATTTTCAACAAAAGTAAGCACCTATCCGCAAATTAACAAATAACTCTAACTCTTTTACCACTGCAAAAGAGCTTAGTAGTCGGGAAATTTATTTCCCGCGAATCGTGGGAAATAAATTTCCCAACTACTCAATTTGTTATAAACCCAACAGAGATACCCTAATTTTGATTTTTTCAAAAGCGTTCTAATAACAATTCAAAGGCAAAAAAGATTAAAGAAAATTTATTTTCAAAAAAATGAAAAATAATTGCAAAAAAATTTGTGAAATTTTCGCTAATAGCTTAATTTTGTCTCGCAGTTTAATAGTCACTCATTATTCATCCATCAAGATTAAAAAAATCATGGAATTTAGCATCGCACTCAATCCTTCGCAAGTCGCAGCTGTTGCACAAATCAATGCATTGTTGCGCGAAAATGGCATTTCAGCATCGATGTTGACCGCTAAAAGGACACATCCCATTGCACCCGCAACCGTTTCCCATGTTGCCGCGCCCACACAACGGACAAGCCCCGTTGCAAAGCCATTCAGCTTAACCTCCTCATTTGTTTATACCGAATTTGAACCAGGTTATTAATGGAAAAGGAAATCATAAACTTGCGTCAATCGTTAGAACTATTGACGCAAGTTTTCAATTTTAATACTGTTCCTTCTGATTCGGAAAATCTTTAATTTTCACATCATTCACATACGATTGCACCGCCGTTTTAATATCTTCAAATAGATTCATATATCGGCGTAAAAAGCGGGGTTGAAAATCTTTGGTAATGCCCAATAAATCGTGCGTCACTAATACTTGTCCGTCCGCATGCATGCCCGCACCAATGCCAATCGTTGGAATTAAGAGACTTTCAGAGACTTCTTTGGTCAATTTGGCAGGGATTTTCTCCAAAACCATCCCAAAACAACCCAATTCTTGCAATAATTTAGCATCATTGCGCAATTGTTCGGCTTCGACTTCCTCTTTGGCGCGTACCGTGTACGTCCCAAATTTGTAAATGGATTGCGGAACTAACCCCAAATGTCCCATCACAGGAATGCCCGCCGACAAAATCCGTTTAATGGATTCTTGAATTTCGTGTCCGCCCTCCATTTTGACCGCATGTGCGCCCGACTCTTTCATAATCCGAATCGCCGATTCAAGGGCAAGTTTAGAGTTGCCTTGATACGAGCCAAACGGCAAATCGACAATGACTAAGGCTCGTTTTACGCCGCGCACGACGCTTTGAGCATGATAAATCATCTGGTCGAGGGTAATCGGCAAGGTCGTTTCGTGCCCTGCGATGACATTACTCGCCGAATCGCCGACCAAAATGACATCAATGCCCGCTTCGTCCAAGATGCGTGCCATCGAAAAATCGTATCCTGTGAGCATGGAGATTTTTTCTCCGCGTGCTTTCATGGCTTGTAACGTGTGCGTCGTTACTCTTTTAACTTCTTTGTGTACAGACATTTTGAGGAATCAAAATTTTTTTTAGCTGTATGATTGTTTGATATTGATTGATTTTCAATGAAT
>JBDLWG010000191.1:0-7155 GCA_039804385.1 Bacteroidota bacterium | reverse complement strand
TTCTATTTAAACGAATCGTTCAAACACTCGTCTTAATTCTATCCATGCAAAAAGCATTGATTATCAATTATTTTTAAAATTAATTACGAACATTACAAAATGAAAAAATTCATGTTAGGTGCCATCGCGCTGGTTGGTTTAACGGTTCAAACGATGGCGCAATTGCCTTCTTCCCCAACTTCTACCACCCCCGTACCGACTACAACTCCCGTACCTGTCCCCACTCAACCAACGACCGAAAAAGATAAAATTGGCAAAAAAAGACCGCCAATGCCGAACAAAGGCGACCGCAGAGAAGACCACGATGAGCGCAGAGAAGAGCGCGGCGACCGCAAAGAAGGACATGGAGACCACAAAAAAGGACATGGAGACCGCAAAGAAGGGCATGGTGAGCGCAAAGAAGGTCACGGTGAGCGCAAAGAAGAACGGGCTGAAAAAATGGATAAAATTAAAAATTATTTGAATTTGTCTGCAACACAAGAAGAGCAGATGAAAACGGTGGTTCAAAATTACAGGACGGCGGCAAAAGGCTTGAAGGACAATGCGCAATTCTCCAAAGAACAGAAAAAAACGCAATTGGAGCAGTTGAAAACGGATAGAAATAACAGTTTGAAAGCCATTTTGACTCCTGACCAATTGATGAAATTTGCTCAAGCTCAAAAACAAGGCAGAGGCGGCAAAGGCAAAAATAGTTTTATCAATGAGGAAATGGGCGATGATGATTAGGAAAACATAAAGAGGTGTTTACAGGGTTTCAATACGGTAAATGTAGGATATGAAAAGAGGTGTTGTGCTTTCTCAAAAGCGTAGCACCTTTTTTGCATAAGTCATTGATTAACAATAAATTACATGAAATATATGAGCTGCACAATCGTTTCCGCTTTGGGAATTACAAACTTTTTAGGTTCCATTTTTAAGAAAGAAGCCTCTCCTATGCTCATTTGAGTTATCTTTGCAAAAAATCATGCTATGTCCAAAAAATTAGTTCGATTCGATTGGGCGATGAAAAAAATGCTTCGCCATAAAGCCAATTTCGACATTGTAGAAGGCTTCTTGTCGGAATTATTGGGTTATAACGTTCAGATTCGACAGATTCTGGAAAGTGAAACCAACAAAGAAACAGAAGATGACAAATTCAACCGTGTGGATATTCTGATTGAAAACGCGGATAAGGAACTCATCATCATTGAGATTCAAAGTACACAAGAGTATGATTATTTCCATCGCATTTTGTTTGGAGTTTCCAAGTCGATTGCCGAACACATGAAAGAAAGCAATTCCTATGCTCAAGTCAAAAAAGTCATTTCAGTCACGATTGCGTATTTTGATTTGGGGCAAGGGAAAGATTATGTGTATCATGGCACGACTCAATTCAAAGGACTGCACTTGGACGATGTGTTAGGACTCTCCCCAAAACAACAAAAAGCGTATGATAAGGCGCAAGTCTATGAAATTTTCCCCGAATATTGGATTATTAAAACGGGCAAATTTAGGAATAAGGTCAAGGATACTTTAGATGAATGGGTCTATTTTCTGAAAAATGCCGAAATCAAAGACTCGTTTCGAGCCAAAGGACTCCAAGAAGCGAGCGAGAAATTGGATGCGATGAAGCTTTCAGAAGAAGAACGAACCCAATATAATGCGTATCTCACTCATTTACATCGTATTGCAAGTAGAAATCATAATATTGAAATTGACGCTCAAGAGATTATTGATAAGACGAAACGAGATGCTGTATTAGGGTTTCATGGTATTGGAGTGAGCCCCGAAAATATTGCAATTGCCCTTCAATTGTCACTTGAAAAAGTGGAAGCTATTCTTAAAAAATATGATTGGTAATGCGTTTTTAATTATGTAATAAACTTGCGTCAAGTTTGAAACTTGACGCAAGTTATGCTCGCACGATAGTTTTGTAATTAAGCTGCCGCACCTGTCGTAGGTTCATCCGTATCAGACCCTGCATAAGATTCATGTTCATCCACCAATCGTTGCAACGTCAGCGCGAGTTTGCGCGATTCATCGCGGGCGATGCACGCAAAAGCCCCTAATTGATTGGCTTCCAGGCAAATCGCCTCATTTTCATCCCCACTCAGGAGGATAATAAATCGGGTTTCGGGGGCGAGTTGCAAGGCGCGTTCCATCAATTCAAACCCATCCATTTGCGGTAAAACCAACGGACATATCACCGCATCATAATTAAAATGTTTAATATGATACAATGCATCAATGTAATCGGTGGTTTGCTGCGCAGTGGGCGCGAATTGTTTTACTGATTTTTGAAGAACCTTAAACCGGGCTGCGTCGCGTTCAACGACTAAAATTTTGATTAGCGTGTGCCTTCCAGAGTTTGTCATATATTATAATGTCTATGATTGAATGAACAAATTTAGTTCTTAAAAATTTGTTTTTTATCATTATGACGCATGAAAAAACGGATTTAACACATCGTTAACACGATTAACTATTTAGAGTCGCTGCGTACATCGCCGCACCCACAATACCCGCCCCATTTTGCAAAATAGCAGGTTCAACAGGTGTTTGAATCGTAATTTTAGATTTAAATTCTTCAAAATATTTGCTGGAACCGCCGCCTAATAAAATTAAATCTGGTTGCAAGTATAACTCAATGGATTCCAAATAGTTATTAAAACGTTTGCCCCATTTTTTCCAACTCAATGCTTCTTTTTCGCGGGCGGATGAAGACGCATATTTTTCGCCAATCGTACCATCTTTCAATCGAATATGTCCAAACTCCGTATTCGGAATCAATTTCCCATCCCGAAAAAGGGCAGAACCCAAACCCGTCCCAATCGTAATAAAAACCACCGTTCCCATCACGCCTTTGCCGCGCCCATGCTGCATTTCCGCAACACCCGCAATATCTGCATCATTTGCCACAAAAAGTTGACAATCGTTCAAGCCACTACCAAGTGCGGTTGCCACATTGGTATCAATCCAAGATTTGTCAATATTGGCGGCTGTTTTTGCCACATTTTGTTTGACAACCGCAGGAAAACCAATGCCAATTTTGCCTTTATAATTAAAATGTTTTACAATTTGTTGTACAATATCAGCCGCCGCCACAGGTGTACTCGGCTGCGGCATATCCAACCGAAAACGAGGTGTAACCATTTCGCCTGTCTTGACATCCACTAACGCGCCTTTGATGCCTGAACCGCCGACATCGATACCTAAAATTTGATTCATAAGTAATTGATTTTTAAATAATTAGGAAATTGGTCAACACATCGTTCACATCGGTTTTATAGGACACATAGGGGCTTTTGCTGAAAATCCCTATGTGAACTATGAAACCGATGTGAACGATGTGTTTATCATTTGACAACCAGAATTTTCATCGACACATCTTGCATCGGGCGGTCTCCTGGAGCCGTTTTAGTCGTTGCAATTTTCTCTAAAACGTCAAAACCTTTCACAATCCGCCCAAAAACCGTATATTCTTTATCCAAAAAAGGCGTTCCACCCGTTTCCATATAGATTTTGCGCTGTTCTGCGGAATATTTCAACCCTTTATTTGCCTCCAAATAATCCAATTGTTGTTTATTCACAGGTTTGCCATGCACGATGTAAAATTGAGAACCAGAAGACTCTTTTTTAGGATTATTTGTACGCGCCGCCGCCAATGCGCCCCGAATATGCACCAACGAATCGACAAACTCCGCAGGAATCTGATAACCCGGTCCCCCAGAACCCAAAGGCATGCCTGCCGCCGCATTGCGACTTTCAGGGTCTCCGCCTTGCACCATAAAGCCATTGATAACCCGATGAAACAACAAATTGTTGTAAAAATTCTCTTCTGACAATTTCAAAAAATTATCGCGGTGTTGCGGAGTCGCATTGTACAGAATGGCTATCATATTGCCAAATTCCGTTTCAATTTCGACCGTGCAATCCGAAGGCGGTTTTACAAAAACGTTTTGAGTCGTTTTGTTGGATTTGCCCGCTTTGGTGGCTTTGAGCGTAATCGTGTAATTGCCCGATGCTTTGTAAACGTGATTCGGCGCGATGTCCGTTGATTTTTTGCCATCGCCAAAATCCCATTCGTAGGTCTCGGCTTTTTGGGATTCATTCGTAATGGTGACGGCAGCAGGCGCGACTGGTTCAGCCGATTTTACGGCAAATTGCGCGATAGGGCGTGTACAGGCATTGACTACTAACAATGCGATTCCGAGATATAAATAATTGATTTTCACTGATTTGTAACTTCGTGGTTTTTAAAATATTCAATAATTTTAGTTTTTAAAAAATGCTCTTGCCCCTGCTCGCCCTTGATTTCTAAGGCGCGGACGGCGTTGAAATGAGGCCAACCTTCTGTGTCGCGCCCTACAAAATCATAATATCCATCTTCCGACAACAACGTACAAACGGCAATGTGCATTAAATCTTGTTTTTCTTCTTTGGTAAATCTTTTTTGCCAGCGACCCAATTCTTGTATGCCAATCAGCAATAAAACCAAATTTAAATCGGGCAATCCGTCTTGCCGAAAGGCTTCCTTGACGGTATGCCGCACTTTTAACCATTCAAATTCAAATTCCCAATCTTCCATAATCAATTCTTTTTTTTATAAAATAACGCGCTTCAATTGTAAAAACACACTTTGCGAAAGTTGTACACGAATTTTAAGCAGAAAATACTTTTTTATCGAAAAAAAATTCAGCGAAAACCAAGTATTTAGGATAAATTTTTAAAAAATCCCCAAAACCCTAATTCAGACCGCAAAAATAATAAATTGATTGAATTACGCGATTTAAAAAAAAACGTGCAAATTTGCGGATTCATATTATTTTTTCATTTCCTACTTTGAAACTTGGGATGAGTCAAACAGAAGAGAATTATTTAAAAATTATTTATAAAATCACAGAACGTGATAATCGACACGCAGGCACGAATGCAATTGCGGCTGCCATGCACACTGCCGCCGCTTCTGTTACCGATATGGTTAAAAAACTTGCTAATAAGCAATTTATACATTATGAAAAAAATAAAGGTGTTTTTTTAACCGATACAGGACTTCAATTAGCGCGAAAAATGGTGCGCAGACACCGCCTTTGGGAGACTTTTTTGTATGAAAAATTGCATTTTGCTTGGGACGAAATCCATGATATTGCCGAACAATTGGAGCATATTCAATCCGATGAATTGGTGGAACGGTTAGATGCTCTGTTGGGGTATCCGCGTTTTGACCCGCATGGAGACCCGATTCCAGATGCACAAGGCAATTTTACGGCGCGGCAACAAGTGTTATTGAGTGAGATGGCAGTGGGCGAAAGTGGTGTTTTGGTCGGTGTGCAGGAAGATTCATCGATTTTTTTAAAGTATTTGGATAAAATAGCGTTAAATTTGGGAACAATTATAGAAATTGCAGAATATTTTGAATACGATGGTTCGATGCGGATTCGCATCAATCAAGGGGCGGAACAAGTGATTAGTCCCAAAGTCAGTCAAAATTTGTTTATAAAACGAAAAACGTAACGGTTCTTATACTCACTCATAAAAAGGCGTATGTTTCGGAAATATTCAAGGTTTCCGAAACCTATTCTCTCGAAAAAATTGCTTTAACCAATTCTTCTAAAAGCATGAAATGGATTGATTTTCACACACATCAGTATGAAGAAAATGCAGATGTGATTTCTATTCGCAATTTTGCGCAACAATTTTTTGTTGAAGCCGCCAATTTAGATGGATATGGTTCGGCGGGTTTGCATCCCTATTGGTTGGACGAATCGGTCTTGGAAATGCAAATGACGCAATTAACGATGTTGAGTCAACAACCGAATATGCTCTTAATCGGTGAATGTGGATTGGATAAAACCATTGAAATTCCATTGGATTTTCAAAAGGAGGTCTTTGAACGGCAGGTTTTGTTGGCGGAAACGGTGGGCAAACCGGTGGTGATTCATTGCGTGAAAGCCTTTAATGAAGTGGTTGCTTTGAAAAAAAAGTTAAATCCCGCAGTCCCTTGGGTGATTCATGGTTTTAATAACAATGCCCATGTTTTGAAAACATTGATTGATAATGATTTATACATATCTATTGGTGGTGCTTTGTTGCGAAGCAATTCTAATGCGAGTAAATGGATTCGACATGTTCCGATGGAACGGTTGTTTTTAGAAACGGATGCAAAACCGATTCCGATTAAAACGGTCTATGCGTTTGCGGCAGAACAACTCAACATTTCACAAACTCATTTGCGACAACAAATCTATCAGAATTTTTTGACGATTCGGAATGTAGCGTCAGAGGTGTGCGAAATGATGTTTGCTGAAAGTTAAGACCTTGCATAGGTACAAGCCTTGAAAAAATTTACATTTCCTAAAATGATTTGTAAATCCATTCGAGCATAACGTGCGTCAAGTTTGAAACTTGACGCACGTTTTAGGTGCGTAGCACCGCAACATTTGTAGCAAAATGGAATTGGAACCCGCGTTTGAGGTGCGTCGCACCGTAACATTCCCATCGTTTCTACAAAGGTTACGGTGCTACGCACCTCCAATGCGGGTTTTAATTCCATTTTGCTACAAAGGTTACGGTGCTACGCACCTCCAATGCGGGTTTTAATTCCGATTTTCTACAAATGTTACGGTGCTACGCACCTCCAATGCGGGTTTTAATTCCGATTTTCTACAAAGGTTGCGGTGCTACGCACCTTTTTAGGTTGCAAAATGATTTGAATACCGATACTCATTCTGTGGGTAGTGGATAGGGTTGCAACCTCACCGACCTTGATTCGATACGCCCAAAAAGTAAATTGGGCAACTTGGCACGCATTCGTGCTAAGTCACCCAATCCTACCGTACAGAAAACAAACTTTCTGTATCAAAAAATAATTCCTTAATTGAGAAATGTCTCCATCATATCCGCAAAATCGCAGCTACTGCGCGGCACATCCGATACGGGAATCGTCGCGTGTAACTCAATGTAGCACAAATGACCGTCTTTCAACAACGCTTCTAAGCGGATTTCCGCAAAGTGCGTTTCTTGCCAATCCGCTTCATTCGCTGGACGCAACACATGCCGATGCACGGTTTCCATCCAATAATTGTCGCGGTTATACAGGCGCGAATCCGATTGCGCAGTCCGATAGCCCGACCGCATCAAACATTCTGCCATGTACGTCCAAAAATGCAACGCCGT
>JBDLWG010000190.1:0-3076 GCA_039804385.1 Bacteroidota bacterium | reverse complement strand
GGTGATTCCAACAGGACAAATGCGCCTTTACAATGCCTTAGTGCCTATTTTTAAGATTTTAGATAAAATTGTTTTAAATCGTATCGGTATTTCGGTGATTGTGGAAGGTGTACACTAATTTATTTTTGGTTAAAAAAGGTTAAATCCAATTCAAAAATTGGAAAATTCCGTGTAGCAACTTATATTTGACAACTTTTTTAACCAAACGATTCGTCAAAACCATTAACCAAACCAATGCCAATGCGAGCCAGACTTTACCACACGTTGTTAGTAGGCTGCTTGACAGCCTTTTGCTGTTCCTCTACTATCGGCGTGTCTCAACGTACCCAACAAGATTTCAAATTACCTGTGACTCCAAGACAGGATTGGGGTCATTTTTTCAAAGAGTTGAATATCAATGGCACATTTGTCTTATATGATGTTCAAAAAGATGAATATTCTGCTTATCAACCTGAGTTAGCGCAGAAAAAATATTTACCAGCTTCCACTTTTAAGATTTTTAACGCCCTCACCGCCCTCGAAACGGGTATCGTTCCTACTGAAAAAACGGTTTTTCAATGGGATGGAACCCCGCGAGAAATCACTGCTTGGAATCAATCCCAAAGTATGGACACCGCTTTTAAATATTCCACCGTTTGGTATTTTCAAGAATTAGCGCGGCGGATTGGCAAGGAAAAAATGGAATTTTGGTTGCAAAAAGCCGAGTATGGCAATCGATTGACGGGCAAATCTATTGACCAATTTTGGTTAAATGGCAAATTGCGCATTTCGCCCATGCAGCAAATCGAGTTTATAAAACGTTTGTATTTCAATACATTGCCTTTTTCCAAACGCTCGACGGATATTGTCAAACAAATGATGTTGCGCGAAAAGACCAATCAATACTATTTGTATGGGAAAACGGGTTTTTTGATGCGGGATTCAGACGCTAAAAAACAGGCAGCTATGGGTTGGTTTGTGGGTTACGTGACGGTTCAAGAAAAAACATATATTTTTGCAACCTATTTAGAGGATGATAATCTTTTTAATAAACAATTATTCCTAAATTCGCGGATTAATATTACAAAAAATATTTTGAAATCATCGGGTATTATTTTGTAAAAAAGCCTAAGTACCTTGTAAATTAATTACTTACATATAATGAACTATCGTTTTGTCATCGGATTATGCCTCCTTTTTTTAGGGGTGACGCAAGCCACTGCGCAAGAACAACCGCGTGAAAAAAAACACGTAATTCAATTTTCGGGAGTCATTGTGACCGACGAAAATAGTCAGATGATTCCAGTGCCGTTTGCGAATGTGTATATTGCCAAGCGGCATGTGGGGACGACTTCGGGATTGAACGGTTTTTTCTCCATTGTGGCGGAACGGGGGGAAACGGTGAGTTTTTCGGCGATTGGCTTTATGAAAGTGAATTTCAAAGTGCCAGATACGTTGCAAGACGACCGTTATTCATTGGTTCAAATCATGAGTCGAGACACGGTTTTGTTGGCGGAAGCGGTGATTTTCCCTTGGCCCAATCGAGATAGATTGAAAACGGAGTTCTTAGCGATGGATGTGCATGATGAAATGCAGCGTCGCGCAATGGAAAATTTGGCAAAAGAGAGTTTAGACAAAATGAAAGAAGTCGTTTCGCATGATGGAGTCGAAACGGGTTCGATGTATTTGCGGCAGCAAGCCAAGACGTATTATTACTACGGTCAAACGCCGCCAATGAATATTTTTAGTCCTTCGGCATGGGGCGATTTTTTCAAAGCGTGGAAAAATGGCGATTTTAAAAGAAAATAATGAAAAAGATTGCGTTAATGTTGAAAATTGACGCAATCTTTGTGTTTTTTTGATTAAACTATCGTTATTTGCAGCGCAATGAAAGCTATTATACCCGTTGCTGGAGTCGGTACGCGATTGCGCCCGCACACCTATACGCAACCCAAACCTTTGATTCCTGTGGCAGGCAAACCCATTATTGCCTTCATTATCGACGCATTATTGGAAGCAGGCGTGCGCGATTTTGTGTTTGTAATCGGTTATTTGGGTGAAAAAATACAACATTACGTCGAAACGGCGTATCCGAATATCAAAAAAACGTTTGTAGAACAAACGGTTCGAGATGGATTAGGACACGCAATTTGGACGGCGCGCCATGAATTGACTCGTTGTAAAGAGTTATTAATTGTATTGGGTGACACTGTTTTTGAAATGGATTTGAAAAATGGTTTGAAAAAAAAACAATCTTGGTTAGGCGTAAAAGAAGTAATGGATCCGAGAGAATTTGGCGTTGTAGAGTTGGATGCCGAAAATCATGTTTGTAAAGTGGTTGAAAAACCCAAAATACCAAAATCTAATTTGGCATTGGTGGGTTTATACAAAATTTCAGAAGTAAAAGAATTGATTGATATTTTAGATGATAATATTCGGAATAATCGCAGGTCCCGCGGCGAGTTTCAATTAGCAGATGCTTTGACGCAATTAGTGCAAACGGGCGTTAAAATTGCAGCTATGCCTGTCGCAACTTGGTTTGATTGTGGCAAAAAAGAAATTTTGTTGGACACCAACAAAACTTTATTGGAAAAACAAGGGTTATATAATGTGGATTTGCCTGCGTTTGAAAACACGATTGTCGTACATCCCGTCAGCATTCATCATGATTGTCAGATTAGCGATTCGATTATCGGTCCTTATGTGACGATAGGTGAAGGGGCGATAATCCGTTCTTCCATTTTGAAAAATTCGATTATCGGAAGCTATACACAATTAGATAATATCATGTTGGAACGGTCCATTGTGGGTAATGATACGTCGATTCGAGGCGCACGTCAAAGCCTTAATATTGGTGATAATACAGAGATAGATTTTAGTTAAAATGTAAAATAATACCGCATAACACCCTGATTATCCATAAAAATAACACCGTTTGGAGGGTTTCAAACCCTCCAAACGGTTGATAATCAACAGTCAACATTTTCAAAACCAACCTATAAAACGTCAAAGATGACAAAATTTCTATTCACAAAGAACCGTCAATTACCATGTCAATAGATGTAGTATTATTGTTAGTTGCACTATACGGTTTCTA
>JBDLWG010000189.1:0-7870 GCA_039804385.1 Bacteroidota bacterium | reverse complement strand
GCAAATCGTGCCTCTAAAAGCCATTTTGAATTGGGCTCATAACCCCAATTTACATAAAAACGACTGCCTTTAAAATACAATCTTGAAATTGTATAATTAGACATTAAATCATTTTCATAAGTGTAAATCACGGATTCAAAATTATTTGTATCAAAATAGGCAAATCTTGTATTGGCATGAAAGGGCAAATCTTTCGGTTTCCAAAAAACGTCTTGATACACCATAAAACCATTTTTCGCCCGCGTTTGCACCCATTCTGCCCGATTGGCTCCCTTCCAATGTCGCGCTAATGAATATTGAATCTGGATGCGCAGATGTTGTCGTTTAGTAAAAAAAGTGGTATCTTCTTCGGGTTGAAACAAGGATTTGTGCTTGATTTGAAACAAAAATGATATTTTTTTTTGTTTCAAAGCCGCATTGAACAAAAATTCATTACCGTTCCGAATACTTGTGCGCCATACATCCGCGTAACCTGTGAGCGTCCAACGTTTTTGTGGCACGTATTGAAAACCAATGTATAAACCATTTTCATCTTTCACGCGACTGTTTTCAGCAAAACCTGTAGCAGCAAAAGCATGATATTTTGCATCAAAAAAACGATGTAATAAAATGATTGTCAAAGGTTTACCTATTGTAAAAGAAATACTATTACTCGTAGCAATCGCTCCATTTTTCGATAAAGCCATTTCACCAAACAAATGTTTATTGCCCATCGTCGCATTATAATCCATACTCATATTCATTAAAAACGAGCCTTTGAATGGAAAAGGCGTTTGTTCGGTTGCTCGTGGATTCAAAGGATATTGAAATTGATGCGTGATGACATTAGCAGCTATTTTAATTTGTTGAAATTGTTTTTCCCATCTGCCGCCATTCGTCCAGATGCCAACTGCATTGCGCCGATTGATTTCGCTTTCCGTTCTATGCAATCCTATGAAGGATAAAGCATTGATTTTCATTTGTTTAAGCGTTCCATCGAAGCGGCGATAGGAACTAAAAAGATGAATTTCCATTTTTTCGCCTAATGCAATCGTTGCCGCCGCGCCGCGCAAAAAATCATTTTCATTCACAGACCGATACGCTTGTAAAACAGGTGCCGTATTTTCCAAAGTGAGTGCCGCAGCCGATTTTCCAATCGTAAAACCGTTGTTATGAATCAAACCTTGCCCCAATCGCGCCGAAAAATCGCCTAAGTACAACTTTTTGACCCTTGAAATGGGATATTTCAGTTGAAAATGAGCACTTTTAAAATCGGAAAACGAGGTTTCACCTGCATCTTTTTCCAACGTGCAACCATAGGAAATGTCATTGGAAAATCGATAACCATAGCGCGTGTAGGTACTGTTGGGATTGCCATGATAACCGCCATTCGTTTCTGATTTCAAAAAACCGACCGAAGGTTCTACGCGCCGCGCCACTCGAACATAAATTTGGTGTGAACCGCGCTGTAACCGCTCCACAAACGACAAAGTAGGTGCGTCTTTCGCCGCATTTACGGTTACAAAAGGCAACAATTTGTTGATAATGTCTGATTTCCACAAAGATTGCAATTCATAAATCGTTAAAAGGGAGCCATTTTTTTGACGATAATTCAAAAATTTATTGATTTCAAAATCGGATAATAAACGCAATGCTTTTAAATCCTCTTGTGTAGCGCGATTGATTTCGATAGGATGCTGTTTGAAATGATTTAAAGATTCATATTCTGCATCGTATTCAAAATCATTTTCAACGCGCCCAATCAATTGATTTTCAATATTTTCTGTTGAAAAATCATCTTGAATATCGGTTTGCGCCCATAGATATTGGATTGAAAAAACGTTGATTAAATAGATAATGGATTGTTTGCTCATAGTTACAAGTTGGTAAATGATTTAAATAATGGAACGCAAAAATAATTGAGTTTTTGATATTGCAACGTTTTTTGATAAAAAAAACAAAAAAAGAGGCTGCATACACAACCTCTCCTTCAAACTAAACCTTAAAATGGTATGAAAAAATTAAACTCAAATCTTTTTTTGCAAAGCCTTTTAAACACAACCTATTGATAATCAATTATCTACGTCTTCTGCGCGGTGCTGGAACGATGACACCATTCACATCAAAAAAGTAGTGCGTATTATTATTCAAACGCACACCGTACAAAATCGAACCATTTGCATTCGTGATTTTAATAATATGATTAATCAACGTCGTATCGGTATTTGCCAATAAATACGTCTTTGCCGCCGCAGGCAAACTATCAAAGGCAACACTTGCAAAAGCATGTGCATGTCTCGGAGTTGCTATCAAAACACCAGTTGCATCAAAATGATAATGTGTACCATTTGTAAATCGCACCGCATAACGAATCGTACTATCTGGTAATGTGATTTTTATAATTTTACCAATCGTCAAAGTACCTGCGTTTGTTGTAATATACGTTTGCGCCGCTTGGGGCAATTGCGCGAAGGTAATCGAGTCGGCTTGCGCCCCTGAAGCATGACCGAGATGATGCCCATTCGTGCCGCGCCCATGCCCGCCGCCACAAACGCGCCCACTATCGCGGTGCGAAGTCGTGCCAGACGGCGTTGGAGTCGGAGGCAGCCCGAGCAAAAACTCAGTGGTAATCAAGGTGTTGGTGTCAGGCGTTTCCACCGTTACGTCTTCTTGCGCCGTGCAAGAAAATAAAAAAAGTGCCGCAGCCACTGCTGAAAATTTTACAAAATTTTTCATGAACTCAGAATTTAATTTGTTTGATGAACTAATGTGAACTATTATGCTTTAATTTGTCTCCAAGACGCGTCCTGTAAAAGGTGCGTTGCGTCGCAAAATTATTTTAAGGAAACCTTAACCATTGTCATTGTTTTTTGACAATTGAAATTATGAAAGTTTTAATCATCCGTTTCTCGTCGATTGGCGATATTGTATTGACATCGCCTGTGGCGCGCTGTTTGAAATTGCAATTGAACGCTACAGTTCATTACCTCACCAAAAAATCATTTGAAAATATTGTTATACATAATCCATTCATTGATAAAGTGTTTTTGATTCAAAAAGACGTTGAAGAAATCCTTGAAGTGCTAAAAAAAGAACAATATGATTTAGTGATTGATTTGCATAAAAATATTCGGTCGTGGCAAACGCGCCGCGCTTTAGGCGTAACATCGGTTGCGTTTGATAAATTAAATATTGAAAAATGGTTGCTCGTGCAATTGAAAATCAATCGATTGCCACATACGCATATTGTAGAACGCTATTTATCGGCGGTTGCGTCGTTTGGAGTCGTGCCTGATGAGCGCGGTTTAGATTATTTTATTCCGTCAAGTGATGAAATCGACGTGATGCAGCAGTTTCAATTAAAAAAACAACAATATGTTTCCTTTGTAACGGGTGCGGCACACGCTACAAAACGCTTGCCCGAAGCTAAAATCATTGAAATTTGTCAAAAAATCATTGCTTTGGGCATGCCTGTCGTTTTATTAGGAGGCAAGGAGGAAGCTGAAAAAGGAGAACGCATTTTAAAAATGGTCAATTCAACGCACTGTTATAATACGTGTGGGCAATTGAACCTGCATCAATCGGCATCGGTGGTGCGGCAATCGGCGGTGGTGGTGAGTCATGACACTGGTTTGATGCACATTGCGGCGGCATTTCAACGAAAAATCGTGGCAATTTGGGGCAGTACGGTCCCCGCTTTTGGGATGTATCCGTATCGAACTGAACATACTTCGTTTGAAATCAATCCTTTACGTTGTCGCCCCTGTTCTAAAATTGGTTTTGACCAATGCCCCAAAGGACATTTTCGGTGTATGAACGACTTGGATACCCATAAAATCGTGCAACAAGTGCAATCGTATTTTAAGATTTAGATTTATTGGATTCTTTGGATTGCATTAAAAAATCCAAAGAATCCAACAAATCCAACAAATCCAAGTTAAAAAAATAGTAACTTTGTGAGAACGATGCTCAAACATCCGAAAAAACAACTCAAATAATAATTTTAATTATCCATAACGCATTGTGTTTCAACAAAATTTTTTAACCAATTATTCCAAAATTGAGAATCCGACCTTTGAAATGGTTTTATTTACCTTCGGATTATCTTTTTTGCTTTCCGCGCTCATCGCGTTCACCTACGACAAAACCACTCAAACAACCTTTCAAAAAACCAATTTTATACAATCTTTGATACTCGGTTCGATGGTTGCGACGATGGTTTTGCAATCGATTGGCGACAATGTGACCTCTGGTTTGGGCATGCTTGGAGCCCTTTCGGTGGTACAATTCCGTAATAATTTTACCAATCCCCGCGATATTATCTTCATGTTTGCGTCGATAGGCATGGGCATTTCCTGTGGTTTATACGGGTATGTGATGGCAAGTGTCGGAACCTCACTATTTTGTATATTAGCTTTTTTATTAAGATTTACGCCCTATCATTTTGGGCATCATGTGGTTTGGCGACTGATATTGAAATCGCCTGATTTGGGTTCGTATCGGGGAGAAGTGGAAAATTTGCTCAATACACATTGCAAATATTGGACATCCGAAGTGATTGACATGGATAAAAAAGATGCAGAACGCCAATTTCGGATTTATGAGTTTTCAATTATTTTGCAGGATGATAAAAAACGGAATTTATTGTTAGAATCCTTAGAAAATTTAAAATTAAAATCGGTGCGCCTTGAAAAAACGCCTGAAAAATAATCGAATCGCGAACAGCGTTTGGAGGGTTTGAAACCCTCCAAACGCTACACTACAACATCATGAAAAATTTCAATATCATCTACCTCATTTGGCTCCTTGTTTTCTGGTTTTGCTACCAAATGTTTCAAAATATTACGGGGTTTAGCAAATACTCTTTTTTTGGTTCGGCAGAAGTGGAATCACAAGTTGTTAATTCAGAATACGCCATTTTAATACAAAAAGTTTTCATAAAAGCGGGTCAAAATGTGCGCAAAGGTGATACTTTGGCATGGTGTACGCGCTCGGATTTTAACGACTTGAATCGCCGCAGTGTTGAGAAAACGGGGGAAATCAAACAGTTTCAAACGGAAAAACAAGCCAAAATGGTGGAAATTACCCAAGAAGTTGCTTTGTTAGAAGCGAAAAAAGCGGGCAGTATCAGTGAAGTGGCGGCACAAATCCAATTATTGGAACTCGAGAATGGGGTTCAAACCGATTTGCGCAAGCTCATTTCGGGCAATGCTAATGAAAAAACGACTGCACCAAGCAACCTCCGTTTAGAAAAAATCAAGGTTTTACAAGCGTCTATTCAGCAAATTGACAATCAAATTAATCAACAAAAAGTTTTATTAGAAGCACAAATGAAAGCCAATCAAGTCATTTTTGATGCTAAAATCGCCCTTTCTCAACAAGCAAAAGGGTTGATTCAAAACGACCAAAAACAATTTGTATTGATTGCGCCCGTAGATGGCTTTGTGGAAACAGTGGCGATTACGCCGAATCAAGTCATGTCTGCGCGACAAGATTTGGTGAAAATATCGCCCACAAAACCGACTCGTGTGCGCGGTTTTTTAAATGAAACAGGTGATTTGAAATGCAATGTAGGCGATACGATTGAGTTGCATTCGGTAGCGCGCCCGACCTTGAAAACGAATGGGATTTACCTGACGGGCAATCCTGCGGTGACAGAACTGCCTTTGCGTTTGCGGCGTTATACGGAAATTAAAAGTTGGGGGCGCGAAGTTTTTATACAACTGCCTGATACACATCGGTTTTACATAGGAGAAAAAATTATGATGAAACCTAAATAAAGAATTTCGCGTAAGTTTCAGGAATGGGAATTGCAAAACAATTTGTTTTAAATTATTGTTCCTGACACTTATTTCCATTCCTAAAAAAGGTTTTTGGATGCCTGTTAGGTTTCGGAAACCTTGAAGGTTTCCGAAACCTACTCTTTTCCACAAAATTTGTCAGAGAGCCAAGTTTTCGAACCAAATCGCGTGTAGTGTCAGTTATCTATTTTTTGGTGGGATTCAACGCGAGCTGGTACCCACATGATTTGCATTTCTTGCGCCTTTTTTTATGGTATATAAAACCATTTTTTAATCTCTAAAGAACCACATTTGGGACCATTATTGCACATATTTTTTTTGTTTAGTGACGGGCAGAGTTAAGAAAAATAATGCAATAACATTACATAAATACCGCTACTGGATTTTGGGATTTTTAAGATTTAATTCGGATTAATTTTTAGAATTTTATCCTAAAAATCAATCCGAATCATCCTGAAAATCCTAATTTAGACCTGCCGCGCAACGTAGTTATCAATACGATACGACTAATCAAAATCAAACATATCTTCCCAAAAAGATTTCTTTTTCTTATAAGGATGCCCGTGATGCTGCCCGTATTGATTGTGGTGCGGTTGCTGATGTGGCTGCTGATACGGTTGTTGTGGCGGCGGTGGAGGAGCTTGTGGCGGCGGTGGAGCCGCTTTTTCCGACAAACTGCGCTCAATAATCTTATCTAATTCGCCTCTATCAAGCCAAACACCGCGACATTTTGGGCAATAATCAATCTCTACGCCTTGGCGGTCTGCCATGACCAAATGAGTATCTTTACAAACAGGACAATACATATTTTTTTATTTTTAAATATTAAAAATCATTTGAAAACGATATTTTCTACAACCTTTTGAAACGGTCAATAGTTCCAAAAAGAACGAAAAAAGGTGATTTTTCACTCAAAAGACTTATTTTTTAACAGAAATAGGCATATTTTTATCGTAATTGCCTTCCATACAAGGGGTTTGAAACCGATTATTTTCGCGCGCAAAGGTATCCACAGAACGCTCCACATAGTTAAATAATTCTTGAATCGTCACAATTTTATCACTATTCGCATCCGCTTCGCCCTTGATGCCGCGTAATAAAAAATGGCTAAACACGCCTTGCCGCAACGGAGTCGATTCCAAAGAATCTTCATCTGCCCGAGAGGACATCAACAAGGCTGTCCCGCCTGATGATTCCGCCAATGCCCGATAATACGTATCAATCATTTCTTTATCCCGATCCGCCCGTTGCGCCAATAAACTGCCCGAATGACAGGCATCCGCAATGCACAATTTGAACTTCGCAGGGCATTTTGAAAAAATCTTATTGACTTCACTATGCAACAATTTGTTTCTAACCCCATCATAATCTACAGGCAAAAACGCTCCTGTCAAACCATGTCCCGAAAAATAAAAAATTACTAAATCATTCGGTCCCGCCTTTGCAAACATCTCTTTGAGGGTTTTGACAATATTTTCTTTGGTAGCAGCTTCATCCACTAAGGCTTGTGCATGCTCATCATCCAATGAGCCACCGCCCGCACTTTTCCAAAAATTCAACATCCGATACGCATCATCATCCGTAAATTTAAGTGGTTTGATAACAGTCGGGTCATACGCCGCAACGCCTACCGCTAATGCCCACACTTTAGGCGTATTATTGATATGTCCCGTCGTTTTGGGGCGGGAAATCGTTGTTTTTTCCACACGCGGCACTGATGCCGTCTCCGCAGAACGCTCATTTACAGAATAACCTTCGCGCCAAGCCCCTTTGATTTGCACATTTTCGTCCAAATGCATGGTTCCATGACCATGAAATTTGCCATTTAAAAAATCGCCGTCGTAAAAACGACCGTCATTGAAGACCATTTTGCCCCTGCCATCAGGCTTCGTATTTTTGAATTGCCCTGTGTATTTCCAACCCCGTTTGACCGATTGATACGTGCCTTTGCCATTGACACAATCGCCGCTTAAACATTGCGCAGGGAGGAAACCACACTGTCCAATCAGCATTAAAAGAATACTTAAATTTTTCATAATGAATTGTATTGTAATGGTTTACGATTTTTTTATTTTCAAATTTTGTTTCTC
>JBDLWG010000188.1:0-6488 GCA_039804385.1 Bacteroidota bacterium | reverse complement strand
ATGTGTTTTAAAAATACCCTAATCATTCGTCCCAACTCGCCGTCACAACACTCCCTTTTCCATTCAAACTGACTTTCAAATGGCAATCAATTTCTTGCTGCATTTCCTCAACGTGCGAAATAATGCCCACAATTCGATTTTCGCGGCGCAATCCTTTCAATGTTTCAAACACAATTTGTAGGGAATCTTTATCCAAAGAGCCAAAACCTTCATCCAAAAAGAAAAAATGTTGTTTCGCTTGAGTTAAACTTTGAATATTATCCGCCAATGCCAATGCCAAACACAACGACGCTTGAAAGAGTTGACCACCCGACAAGGTATCAATGCTCCGTTTTTCGCCCCCATTGAGTCGGTCAATCACCATAAATAGATTATCATTATTCACATCCAACTCCAATTGATGCCGCGTGAGGGTCAAAAAACGTTCATTTGCATTCCGACAGATGTTTTTCAAGTGCACCGAAGACGCATAATTCACAAAACCACTGCCTTTGAATAAATTCCGCATCGTTTTCAAATGTTCAATCCTGAGATTCAACGCCATTTTTTCCGTTTCAATCTGCGCTTGTTTTGCCACTTTTTCCCGAATCGCCTCAATTTCGGTGCTTAATTTTCCAATCATTTGATACGCTGCTTGCAAACGCCCATTCATTGCCGCGATTTCGGCAAGACCAGTTTCATAAGATTGTGGAATATAGGTTTGATTTGCCAATTTTTGCGCTCCTTCTTGAACCATTTTTTCAATGCTAATCCATTGAATTTCAAAGGTTTGTATTTGTTTTTTGGCAGCAATAAGGTTTATCGGCTGCTCCAAAACGCGCAAAAGAGCCGCCTCATTTTCAAAAGGCGCGTTTGCGAGTGCCGCTGTCCAAGCCGTTGCAGCAACGTCCGCAGCCGTTTCCGCAGCCATCACTTCGGTTTCAAAAACGGCTAAACCACCTTTTAAACTGCTGATTTGCGCATTCAAATGACGATATTGTTGTTCAAATTCGATATATTTTGTTTCAATTTCTTTGCGCAAATTTCTTTTGGAATCAATCAAAGTTGTCAACTCTATTTCCGATTGAGCAGACCAAAGTGCAATGTTTTCAATGGTCATTTTTTTTTGTAAATCATTGATTAACAATGTTTTCGTTTTAATATCATTTTTGATAACTTGCAATTTATCTTTGCCTGCTTGTTCAAATTGCGTTGCTTTATCCAATGCTTGACGCGCTGTTTGCACCGATTTTGATAATCCTTTTTGTTTGTTTTCGATTTGCGACAAGGTTGCGAAAGCCTGTTCCACCGCCGCCAAATCAGTGGTCGTATAAGTTGGAGTCCATGCAAAACGCATTAAATGTTTTTGAATTTCTAATTGTTTATCCGTCAATAAGTTCGTGTGTTTGGTACGCGTTTCTTTCCAATTCGTTTTTTGGCGCGATTGATTCAATAATTCTTGAATCGTATTATTCAAACGGGCTACATCCGTCTTGATTTTATTAATTTTCTCCGTACAAATTTTAACATTTTGTTTTGCATTGGATAAATTAAACACATTCGGATGATGCGTCCCCCCACAAAGGGGACAATTATCGCCCTCTTTCAAGTTTTTTGCCCAAATTTCTAACTTTTCAGACGCTTTTAAATGCGCCAATTCATTTTCGAGCGAAGATTGATTTTCAATCCATTTGTTTTTAAAATGCTTAATAAATTCAATCGCATCTGCCAATTTGGTTTGAAAAGGCAATGCCCATTTGAACGCATGCCATTCCAATTTTAACAAATTTTCCTTCGCGGTCTCAATATCGTCCATTCGTTGCGTCGCTTCTGCAATATCCATTTCCAAATTCAAAGCCTCTTTTTTCAAAGCATCCATTTGGTTAAACCACTTTTGAACCAAATTTAAAATTACAATATCTGGTTTTTCCAAAATAAGTTGTTCCAATTCAGCATTTTTGAATTGTAACGCTTGTTGTGCGTGAACAACCACTTGACGTTGTTCTAATAAAAATTCAGCTCCTTTTTTGGCTGAAATTTCCCAAACCGCTTGTTCGCGGGCATGTGCCTGTATTTCTAAAATCCGATTTAAATCCTCTACTTCGCGTTGCAATAATTCCCGTTCTTCATATTTTGGTTTCCAAAACAAATAGTTTACTTGTGCCGTTTCAAATAAGGCTGATTGTTCTTGAAACATCTTTTGCTTCCGCGCTAAATCCTGTTTTTTGGCAGTCCATAAACGCGAAGATTCCACTTTTGTCGTCCAAATCGGCTTAAATTGGTGCAAAACCAACTCATAATCCGCCACTTCTTGCGTCAAACGCGTGATGATAGCTTGTTCTTCTTTTAATTTTTCAAACTTTTTTAAAACTTTTTGTTGATTTTCAAAATCCAATTTCAACTGTTTCAAACCTTGCGCCAATGCCTGTTTTTCCACTAATTCCGCATTCAGCACCTCAATCGTTTGTTCACAAACGGCTTTTTCGACGATTTTGGCTTCCATGATTTCGGCAGAAGCGTCTTTGATTTGCAACAATTGTCCCTCTAAATTTTCTAATACTTTTTCTGTTTTTTCAAACAATTTATTGGTTTTTGCACTCAAATTATACGCATGAAGCCCAAAAATTTCAGACATCATATCGGAACGCTCTTTGCCTTTCATTTTCAAAAACTCTTGAAAGGAATTTTGAGGAATCACCACCGCTTTTTTGAAATCATGCACACTCAACCCAATCGCTTTTTGAATCGCCTTGATACCATTTTCCAACGGTCGCCATTCCTCCTCCACCCACTCGTCATAACGGCGCAGAAAAGTGCCGACTTTTCGTTTTTTATCCCGTTTTGCAGACACTCGCGAGCGATATAGCTTATCTTTTGCTTCAAATTCAAACACAATTTCCAATTGATCCGACTGTAAATTCATCAAATCATGGCGTTGATACGCATGCAATCGTTGCACTTCGTCGTACAAAGCGAACATCATTGCTTCCAAAATCGTCGATTTACCCGTTCCGACTTTGCCGAAAATACCAAAAATATTCGCTTCCTGCAACCGCGAAAAATCAATGATTTGCGTATTTTGATACGAATATACGCCTTTGATAGTCAATCTTTTAGGAATCATTCCAATAATTATTTTGATTTTTTTACACGCCACTCAGATAAAAATTTTGTAGTCGGGAAATTTATTTCCCGCGATTCGCAGGAAATAAATTTCCCGACTACAAAATTGCTTATTCAGCTTTTGTCAACACCATTTTAATTGCTAATCCTGTCAGAATACTTGCCATAAACCATTTCTGTATTTGCAACCAAATGGGATTTTGAGCAAACCAAGTTGCCATTTTTGCCGCACTCAGAACAATTAAAAAATTGATAGTGAAACTAATACAGATTTGAATAAATCCTAATTGAAAACATTGTGCAGTGATATGACCAAGCGCGGGTTGGATAAATTGCGGAAAAAGCGATAGGTAAAAAACAGCTACTTTCGGGTTCAACACATTCGTTAAAAAACCCATTGTAAATAATTTTGTAGGTGCGTCAGGTGGTAAATCCTGCCGCGTTTCAAACGGGCTGCGATTCGGCTTGACCGCATTATATGCCATATAAAGCAGATACGTCGCGCCTGCCATTTTGAGCAGGTTGAAAGCAAGCGGGACTGCCAAAAGCAGGGCGGTCAAGCCCCATGCAACCATTGTAATATGAAAAAAGAAACCACAAATAACACCTAACAACGATATTACACCCGGTTTTTTGCCCTGTGTCAACGACCGAGAAATCAAATAAATCATATTCGGACCAGGCGTGATGACGAGTCCGAAGGCAGCAATACCGAAAATAATTAATTCTGAAAAGGGTATCATTTTATTTTTTTAATTTTTCACGACTAAAAGGTTTATTTTCAAGGTGGTATAACGTTTGGAGGGTTTGAAACCCTCCAAACGTTGTTGTCGTTATAATTTTTTAGTTTAATTTAATAAGACAACATATCTAATTCCTCTTTTACAAAGAAATCTCGAAATGAATCAGGTTGATTTTCTGGATAATCGCCTTGTGCATCCATAGGCAATACATGAATTACATTGCCTTGGTCTGTCCTTTCAAAAAATAAAACTTGTCCATTTGATACTTTTGTTTTAAAATTTTTGTTGTTTTTTCGCAAAGCCAACCGATATCTATCTACAATAAAATCGCTATGTGTTTCAATGATAAACGATTTTTGTTCTTGAAGTGCCATGTGAAAGAACAATGCTCCCAACATCGCTTGCGCTTTGGGATGCAAATGCACTTCAGGTTGTTGAATGGCGAAATAGGTTGACTCTTTTTTTGCCAAAATTTCTACTAAAATCGGCAATACCTGCGACACTCCATAACCAACATTCGTTATTTTAAGCGGTTTCCCATTCAAAATAATTTGTATTTCAAACAAAGCGTTTTTATCGTCACTCATCGTTTTAATTTGAATTTTTTCAAATAATCCACTTTGAATGCCAAAATTTTCTAATTCGTTTCGCAATAATGGATGGGCATCATTTTGAAAAACGCGCTTCAAAAGATAGGGAATATGTTCCCCTTCTGCTGAAAAATTGACTTGATAACCTTCATAATATCGCTTCGGTTTGGCTCGAATCGGGGCAATCCAAGTCATAGGAGGCAGCCCTGCAAACCGAAAATCGCTTGTTTTTCGACTATTTTGTACCTTATTTTCAAAAATTAGGTACAAATTAAAAAAATGTCTTCCAGAAATGGTACCGAGTGTGGTTGTTTTATCGGCATCATTTCGCTTGACCTGCTCTATCCAATGTTTAAAATGATTTATCGGCTCTTTTGATTTGGGAAGTGTATGTGATTTTACGACTTTTTGGACGACACCTTGCTCTATAAACAACCAAATTGTTTGATTATCTAACACAAATTTCATTTCTTCTAAATACCGATTCTCTTCATTTTCTACAAATTTCATGTAACAAGCGTTGAAATTTCCTTTTTTACCAGCATCATTGAAAAAACCGACCTCAAAAAAAGGTTCTGTCGCATTACTACTCAAAATTTCATTGAAAAAACCTAATTCAATTTCTTTAAGATTGAAATTGGATGAATACCAAAATTCGACTTGCGAAAGCAAGTAAATCAAGGATAAAACAGAAGTCTTTCCTGTGCTATTTTCGCCCAATAAAAAGGTTACATCTGTCAATGGCACATATGTTTTTTGAAAACCTCTATAATTGTGCATGTATAAAATCTTCATAAAGTATTCATTTTGATTAATTTATAAAAATATTTTTTAATTCTCAAATATATTGAACTCTGTCCCCTACATTATAATAATTCAAACGCGTTTTTAAAACTTCAAAATCCTTTGGTAAAGTTGTTACATAATGCACATGCAAAGATTTTAAAGATTTCATATGTAAAATGCTGTTAGGCAATGTATTTATATAGGCACCGCGCAAATCCAACCGTATTAATTGTTGTAATTGACCGATTTCATCAGGAATGATTTTGCCTCTAAATTCAATCATTAAACTTTCAAGATGGCTCATCTCAAACAAAATCGGCGGCAAAGTGTTGTCCGAATAGTTAAAGTCTAGACTTTTAATCGTTTGAAGGTAGGGTTTATCCAAAATAAGGGTCAATTCCGCCGCCGTCAAAAACGAATACGACACACTCAATGATTGCGTTTCAGGATTATAATCCAACATCGCATCGCTCATCCTGCGCCAAGCAGGATGATTTCGGTCTTGGGTCAACTCAAAAAAATCGCTCAAACCTCTTTTTCGGCGTTCATAAAAACAAACTGCCATTTGTGCTACATCAAAATTGGGGGCATGCCATTGTGCTTTTTGCAACATGCGATACGCGCCAAGTCGAAAATTGGATAAAATCTCGGATTCTTGCACCGATAATTGCCCTTTTATCAACTTTTTAATCAAAACTTTTACTTGTGGGTCATCCGAATCTTTCGCAACCAACACTAAATCGGGCAATAAAACGCGCGGAACGCCCCCCGTTTTCAACAGTTCAACCGCCAATCGCTCACTATCTGGATTCGCAGACCATAACAATTGGCGCACGTTTTCAACCAAATTTTCTTCGGTTTGCGCCGATTCCACTTGCAAAAAACTGGGATTGTAGGTTTCTATAAAGGTGGTTAAATCCGTTTCTTTGAAAAAATAATGCGGATATTTCCAAAAATCAGTCGGCAATTCGCAAGGTTTATCGCCCACGATTACCAAATTCGTATCGTGTTTGAGCGAAACTTGAGGTTTGAAACCCAGTTCTGTCAATTTTTGTCGATAAGTCGGTTTACTCCCGCGAACTGAAGGCATCAAACCAATCGTTTGCCCCTGAAATGCGATTGAAAAAGGCGTTTTTGCTTGTTGAGGATTCAAAAAATGCAAATTTTCCAATACATAAGATTGCAAAACCTCTTTGACCGCTAATAATTTCAAAAAATCATCTCCAAAATCTGCCCAATTTTTAACACCTTCTATAAATAATTGCCC
>JBDLWG010000187.1:0-8143 GCA_039804385.1 Bacteroidota bacterium | reverse complement strand
TGCGTTTTCTTGAACAAAAGCAATCGATCCAATGATTTGTCTTTCGACAAAATATCTTTAAACAACGCTTTTTTGAAACCTGCATAATCATTATACAATTTTTTAGTAATATCTTCTTCTTTTTCCAACGAATCCTTCTTCACGCGCAAGGGCAAATCTGCCAATAAATGTTCCGCATGTAGGCACAAGTACAAGAGTTGAAAACGCTCTTTGGAGAGGTGAAACAAATCAAATTCTTCCCAATCAATGGCATTTTCGATGTAAAACCGCACTTTTTGAAAATTGGACGTAATCACATACACGCATTGCGATTGATTGTTTTTATAGCTAAATGCTTGTAATTCAATGCTTTGTAAATCAACCGTTTTCAATGATTTGAGTTCAATGACGGCAATGGGTTTATCATTTTTGAGGATGGCGCCGTCTGCTTTTTTGCTATTTTTTTCATTTTTTTGCTCCGTGATGAGGTTAAAAAACGGTTGCGGCGACATCCGATAACCCAGAATTTCAACAAAAAGTTGATTTAAAAAGCCTTCTTGATATTGTTCTTCTTTGGCGAGACGAATATTTTCTTGAATGACAGGATTGCCAAAATGCACAAGCAACCGTTGATAAGCCGCCTCTACTTTGGTTTTATCAAGCGCGTTAATAAACTTTTTTTGAACCGATTTTTGAAATAAAGCCATGATAGTTAGAGTTTTTGAGGAGCAAAGTTAAGTATTTTGAGGACATTTCGCATAAAAACACAAAAAACGACCTTTTTGCAGCTTGGTTTACTCGCGCCCTTGTTTGGATTTTTGCTTGTTTTTGCCATGCGAATACACTTTTAAAAAAAATAATTTTTAAAATACAAAGATAATTTTTTTTATCTTGACTTTGTTTTCGCTGAAAATTTTCGAAAAAAAATGTTTTTTCAAGAGAAATTGCATTTTCTTTAAAAAAAATTTAGAGAAAACCAGCTCTTATGTGGTTAAGCTAAAAGAAGCTACCAAGATGTAAATAATTGAAAATCAGCAAATTAACGTGCGTCAAATTTCAAACTTGACGCACGTTTGGTGCATTTAATTTGTTCAATTACTGCAGACTCCTTTCTTAATTTACATTCGCATCCCCGCGCAATTGTCTAAATTTTTTCCGCGCTTCCACTGCCAAGGTGCTGCTCGAAAAATCGGTAAACAATTTTTCATATAAATCTTTTGCTTTTTTCTTATCATTCAAGCGTGTTTCATATAATTCTGCCAACTCATATAATGAATTATCCGCCCGAATTTCGGTAGCGTATTTTTCAATAATCGTCTGATAGGCTTTTACGGCTTCCTCATATTGTTTCTTTTTGACATATACTTTCGCTTTCAAATAATAAATATCGTCTTCCAATGCATTGCCTGCAAAATCATGTTGCAACGTGTCTAATTTGGCGAAAGCCTCTGGAAAACGGTTTTGAAAAACCAACAATTCCGCTTGCGCGTAATATTCCAATGCCGCGCCTGTCGAATCCGTCCCCATATTATCCATGATGAAAACATCCATATCAATCGCATCATTGGAAATTAATTTCGAGGTCGATGCCTTCAAAACGCCAAATTGAGTCTTTGACCAATCGAAATCGCCTGTATAATACGACAATTTGGCATTGCGAAAACGCGCTTCATGTCCCATAATATCGTCTTTGAACGCTTTATCAACCTGTGAATAGAGCAAAGTGGATTCCCAATTCTCCCCTTTCATCAAATAAAAATCGCCCAAAGCCAGTTTTGCCCGCGCCTGCACATAACGGTCAAGCGTCCCATAACCCAATAATTGTTGCAATAATTCAATCGCTTTATCCAAATTGTTTAAATAAAACGCTTCCAATTCCGCTAATTCCTGCACAATCGGCGCGGAATGCATATTGCGCCCTGCGTCATTTAAATACACTTCATATTCTTTTTCAATTTGTTTCAATTCTTCGGGCGTGAACGTGTAGCCATCTGTCAATCGTTTGCGCTTACAGCCGAGCAAATTCTTTTGCGATTCGATATAATATTGTGAATTTTTGCCTTTATCTGAAATAATGTATTGATAGCCATCCAAAGCCGCATCATAATCTTTATCATTTTCAGCGATTTCGGCGAGATGAAACACTCGTTGTCCATCTTCTTCCGTCAATCGATCCAATGATTTTAATTGTCGAAACGCATTTTTATAATCCTTTTTTTGCAAAAATAACCAACTCAATAATTCGGGATAGACCACATTTTTCGGTTCATCTTGCGCTCGGGCGTACAATTGCGTTTGCAATTCATCCATTTCTTCGGATTTCAACGTGCGTTGAAACATGGCTTCTACTGCTAATACGTTTTGAGGATTCTCCACTAAACTATTCAAATACATATCCACCATTTTGGCGGTTTCGCCTTGACGGTTGTAGAGTTCCGCCAGATTAAATGCATAAATATGCTTATTTTTAAGTAATTGATTTCCTTTCTCATACGTCTTAATTGCCCAATCATATTTGCCAGTAGCGTTAAAGGTTTCGGCAAGATTGCTGATAACAAAACGGTCTGTCGGCAACTTATCCCAAGCCTTTTTGTATTGTTCTTCTGCTTTTTCGGGCTTATTTTGACGCTCGTACAAAGTCCCAAAAGTGACGTATAAAGCCACTTTATGCGGTTCTTTTTTAATTTGTTTGAGCAACACTTTTTCGCCTTGCTCGTAGCGTTCCAAATTCACCAAACATTGCACATAACGGTCGAAAAAATAATCACCTTGATTTTGCTGACTCAATTTTTCGTACCCGTCTAAGGCTTTTTCATATTCGCCATTTTGGAAATATTGTTCAGTCAATTGTGGCGAAACTTGTTGCGCTTGTGCGGTTGCAACGAGTATTAAAAAGAATGATTTTAAAAATATTTGTTTCATATTCAATGTCAAAGTTCTATTTTTATTCTATTAAGGATTGGGTCATTTTTTTGATTTCATTCAAATCAGCATCATAAGGCATTGATTTTAAATAAGTTATCCAATAAGCTAAAATGATAATATTACGTGCGCCATTTTTTTGCAAACTTTTAAATAATTGTTTTAATTGATTAGAAAAAGGGTCATTATCTTCACTTTTAGCTGTTTTAGTAATTTTTTGCAATTTTAAAAAATCATGTGGCAACCCAAAATCAGTTAATGGAATATTTACTTCATCTGCGCACAACAGCAACCACTTTTCAACCGCAGGACAAATAAAAATCAAATAATGCGGTTTGTTCGGATGTTTCCACAATTCTAATTGATTTTCCAATCCAGCTACCCAATCAAAATATTTTACATAATCCAAAACCCGTTTATCTTTATCCATCACGCCCACTGCAAAATCATTTGTCAATTTTTCTTGCATCATTTTGATTACATTTGTGCAACCTTTCTGATGATTATAACCTTTTTTATGAGTTGGTGGCGCAATCGTTTTTATTAATTTTGTATCAATATAACATTCTGAAATAATGTGTAAATCCATTGTAAATCATTATTTTATAAATAAATTTGATAATTCATAAATAAATCAATTCCATATTTATAGACTTCTAATAATTCATTTTCCGTTAATCCTTTCACGATTGTTTGATGATTTTGATAATCCACTATAAAAATCGCTAAATCGTCGATTGCATTTTCCAATAAATCATTGACAATGAACGGACTATGTGTTGTAATAAAAAATTGATTGTTTTTAGAATGAATCAATTCTTGCGTAATTTCAACCATGTAAGGCGGAAAAGCATGAGATTCAGGTTCTTCCAACAACAAAATACTGTTTTCATTAGACGCAATTGCCGTTTTAAAAAAAATAATCCGCCTCAGGGTATCTGCAATCGAATGGTAAGGCAATAAAAATAAATCCTCTTGGCGCATTTTTAAGACTTTCAAAGATTGGCTTGCCTTATCAAATACCATTTTTAAATCATATTCATTGAATAAATTTTGAATATTTTGTTTTAAATCAGGCAATATTTCCAACATATTCAATAAATTATTGCCAAAGGGCGGATACAAATGGGTCGTATTGCCTTTTAAAAATTTGGTATTTGAATCAAAAACGTACCTGTAAACGGGCGCATTGATGATTCCGTTTTTACCATTTTTAATTTCAAACTTATCATTTATGCTATAATCCTGTTGATTTAAATGAATATTTAAACCTTTAATTTTATCATAACTTATTTTACAAATATGGGTATCTATTTGAATATCAATATCTTGTTGAAAATTACCTTCAAAAAACAATTCTACGGCATGTTCGACTCGAATCAAGGAAGTCAATTTTTTCACTTGTGCCACTTTCAATTGCGGTAGCGTAAAAACAGATAATGCTTCTATAATATTTGATTTTCCCACATTAGGTCGCCCAATGAACAAGTTGATGCGCTTGAAATTAGACAATTCTAATTGCTTGATGGATTTAAAATTCGATATAGCGATTTTATCAAGGTGCATGAGTTGCTAATTTTTAAAATGATTTAAATACAAACAAACAAAAAAAACATAAAAGGCTGTGCCAATTGCAATTTCCAAAGGACTTTCTGGTATGAAAGACGTGAAAAGATTCAAGTGTAACATCAAAAATAACGGGTCTCGATACCGCCGTTGCGCCAAAAGTGGATAAAAAAAGGCTGTTAAACAAGCCAATAAACCCATCATGCCCGTTCCAACGCCTACATACAGCCATTGATTATGTGGTAATTTCGGTTGCAAATTGGGATACTGTTGTTTGTAATAATTTCCAACAACTTGTCGCACATCGCCCGCACCAATCCCAAAAAGGGGGGCTGTTTTCCAAATTTGGAGACCGATTTGATTTGAAATCAACCGTTCACTGTCGGAATACGCTTGTCCTGTGCCTTGTTGCCGCATTTTCCAATCCCAAAGGGCGTAATTGATTTTATTATTTAAGGTGGGTATCATTTTGTAAGCCGCGAAAGGTATTGATAGTAGAAGGGTAAGAAATCCTATCCCAATTATATATTTTTGGTTCTGAAATATGTATTGTAAAATCCTGATAATCAAGCAGATATACAAACAAGCTAATCCACTTCTGACGGATAGCACATGTAACGTTACGAATAAAAAGAGGGTCAATCCTAAAATAAGTTGCGTTTCAAACGCTTTTTTCCAAAAAAAGTTGCGTAACCATAGTTCTACGCCGCCTACAGTGGCAAAACTCAATAGCACGCTGAACCGAATATGGTCTAATGGAATTGGGACGTGTTTCCCTATTTTGATTTTTTGATTGATAACTTCAAAATGTAATGCGTAATTGATTAAAATGCCAATACTTACAAAACTCATCAAGATTAAAAAGCCATAAAATAAACCATGAAGTCGTTTTTCACTTAATGCAGGCAATCCTGCAAAAGCGATTGGCAACACGATAAAAGGCAACCGCAATCGAACTCGTTCCATCCAAAATCCCATATCATCACTCCACAATCCTGATATAAAAACCGTTGAAAACCAAAGTGTTATGATAAAAAAAGCAGGATATTGTTTAAACGATTGAATGATATTGCCAACATATTGAATTGAAATCGTTTTAGCATCTGTTTCGCGCAACCGAAAGAGTGCCGTGAGAATCAAGCCCCACATGGCTACCGAAAGGAGGAATTTCGACAGCACCAAACCAATAATTAAAATAAAACACCAAGCGTAAGCAAAATCGGTGCGTCGAAAGTTCAATAAAAAAGGGTTTAAATGGTTCATTGATAGTTGATTTGAAAAAAATTATCAAAAATAGTTGTAAAATTTGTATTTTCGCGCCGCTTTCGCTCTTTTAGTCATTAAAAACCCGAAAATGATGGATATATTTGAACAAGTCAATGCGGTCATTGCTGAAATGGAGGCTGCCGCGCCCGATTCCAAAGCCGCGTTAGAACAATTTCGGATTCGGTATCTCGGCACTAAAAATATTATCAAACCGTTGTTTGCCGAAATCGGTAAAGTGCCTGTGGAACGCAAAAAAGCGTTTGGACAATTGGTCAATGCGGCAAAAATCGCTGCGGAAACCAAATTTGCGACCTTGCAAGCGGCACTCGAAACGGCATCGGAGGAGGAGACGACTCGAATCGACCTCACTGCGCCGCCGATTGGCTTGCCTGTGGGCAGTCGGCATCCTGTGAGCATCGTGATGAACCGGATTGTGGATATTTTTCGGCGCATCGGTTATACGGTGGCGGAAGAACGCGAAATTGAGGACGATTGGCACAACTTTACGGCGATGAATACGCCGCCTGACCACCCTGCCCGCGATATGCAGGACACGTTTTATCTGAAAAATTCGACCGAAATGTTGTTGCGCACCCACACGAGTAGTGTGCAAGCGCGGACAATGACGCGTCAAAAACCGCCGATTCGCATCATTGCGCCTGGTCGCGTGTATCGAAATGAGACGATTTCGGCGCGTTCTCATTGTCAATTCCATCAAGTGGAGGGGCTTTATATTGATGAAAACGTCTCTTTTGCGGATTTAAAACAAACGTTGTTGTATTTCGCCAAAGAAATGTATGGGGCAACCAAAATTCGGTTGCGCCCTTCTTTTTTTCCGTTCACGGAGCCGAGTGCGGAAATGGATGTGTATTGGGGTTTGAAAAATGAAACGGATCATCGCATTACGAAAGGAACGGGTTGGTTAGAAATCTTGGGCTGTGGGATGGTGGATCCGCAAGTATTAGAAAATTGTGGCATTGATAGTGAAAAATATAGCGGTTTTGCGTTTGGCATGGGCATCGAACGCCAAGCCATGTTGCAATATGGCATTTCCGATATTCGATTATTGTTTGAAAATGATACTCGATTTTTAAAACAATTTGCGGCAGCAATTTAAAAAAAAGAAGGTCGTCGAGGTTTAAACCTCGACGACCTTGTGGATACGTTTTAAATACCTCAAATGGAAAAAGCATATTACATTGAGTATTATCGATTGGAACGAGAACATTGGTGGTTTCGGGCGCGTAATGAAATGATTATCAATCATTTACGCCAAGTTGCGGCATCCATTTCACAACCGAATCGTCCCCTCAAAATTTTGAATATCGGGGCAGCTACAGGTCGTTCTTCCGAAATGCTTGGGACGATTGGACAAGTGGAATCCTTGGAATATGATACGGATTGTTGTGAATTTGCGCGGCGTGAATTGAAAATGGAAGTCGTACAAGGTTCGATTTTGGAATTGCCGTATCCAAACGAAATGTTTGACATTGTTTGTGCTTTCGACGTGATTGAACATGTGGCGGATGATAAAAAATCCGTTGCGGAAATGCGGCGCGTTTGTAAAACGGGCGGCATTATTTGTATTGCGGTGCCTGCGTTCATGTTTTTATGGTCAGAACATGATGTTGTGAATCATCATTATCGGCGTTACACAGGGGCGCAAGTGCTTGATTTATTTGATAATACAAATAAAAAAATATATCATACGTATTTCAATACAGGTTTATTTTTGCCCATTGCTTTTTTTAGATTGTTCTCTCGCTTGTTGCCCAAACGCAAAGCGCAAGGCGAGGAAACGGCATCCGATTTTGGAGTCCTCAAAAATGGCTTCGTGAGCCAATTCTTATATCGGTTTTTTAAATTAGAAAACTATTTTTTGCAAAAACAATGGTATTTGCCAGTGGGCGTATCGATATTATCCTCTTGGCGCAAGGTGTGATAGGATGGATGTACGGATTTCACGGATTTTCACGGAATATTTACGGATTTGGATTTAAAAAAATCCGTAAGTATCCGTGAAAATCCGTGAAATCCGTACATCCATCCTATCATAACCTTACACTTTCAATATTTTATTGATATAAAAACGAATATTTTCCTTCACTTTTGTCGCTTCGGAATGGACAACCGTTCAAAATAAACAAGTTTTCATGGTCTGGGTCTAAGCGATTTTGGTTCCTACGAAATGACAACTACGGAATGACAAGTTTTTTTGTCATTCCGTAGGAACCGAAATCCACCATCCGAAATTTCTAATTATCTTTGTATTTTTAACGTTTAAACATCCATTCAATGTCCAAAGAATTTAATGTCACAGGGAAATGTTTACCGAATCAACATTATATGGCAGATATTTCTCAAAAATTGGAAAGTATCTTGCAATTAGTCGAAAAAGGTCAATATTTCA
>JBDLWG010000186.1:0-8647 GCA_039804385.1 Bacteroidota bacterium | reverse complement strand
TTTCTTTGGCACCATTCTTTAAATGCAACCAATCATACGGCTTGATTCATCGTTTGGCTACAAAGGTTGCGGTGCGACGCACCTTTTTCTTTGGCACCATTCTTTAAATGCAACCAATCATTCTGTGGGTACTGGATAGCGTTTGAAAACTTGACGCAAGTTAATTTACTGATTTTCAATTATTTACATTTTGATAGCTTATTTTTGTCCAATTACTTACCTTTCCTAAATGAGTTGAGAATAAATTCGAGCACAACTTGCGTCAAGTTTGAAACTTGACGCAAGTTTATTTTACCAACTGATTTAGGACAAGTATATTTCATCCAAAATCCACCCGAATTATCCTACTCTTGGTTTAAAAAAGTCATACCTGTCACCACCATTAAGGAACGACCATCCGCTTTCGGGTTTTTGAACACCATATAAAGGTCATGTATCCCGTTTGTCGGTGCGATTTTTAATCGAATTGGTTTTGCAGCCTGTTTTGTATCCATTTTTTCGGTGACTTCGACCGTAAACGAACCAATTAAGGGACCTGTTGGCGCGTCTAAATGGATTTCAATGTCGCCGCCTGCGCAATTCGCCTGTGGTTTTGGAGCCATTGCGTTAATGTCCAATGCCACAATATTTTTCAAATCCGTTTGTTGTAAAACCATGTAACTATTTGATTTTGAAGCAATTGACAAAGAAACATCTCCAAAAGTCATTTTCATCATTTCGTCATATTTGTCAAAATCATGCGCACCCAACTTAGCGTTCCGCAACGTAACCGATTGTTCCGACAGGCAAGAGGGCAAACCATTCGCGCCTTGATCCGCATACGCCGCCCGCAAAACGTAAATGCCTTGCCCTTTATCATTCGCAGGCAATTTCGGAGTATAATCACCTTGAATCGCAACCTTACTTTCTTTCGCTTTTTCTGAAAAACTCAAAATATATTGCACCATTTCAGCAGCATCTGCCGTAGAAAGTTGCGGATGCGCCGCCATTGCCGTCTCACCCCAAACGCCACTCGCGCCTGAAATGACTTTTTTAGTCAAATTTTCTAACGCACCTGCATTGCCTTTGTACTTCGCCGCGATGTCAAAATACGAAGGTCCGATGGATTTTCGTTCTGGATTATGACAAGATTTACAATCACTACCCGCTATCAATTTCAACCCTTTGACCGTCGCATCCGCGCTCCGATGTCCTTGCGCAATCGCCACTTTATCAAACCCTTCTGCCAAATAATCTATCGTTACCGAAACTTGTTCTGGATTAATGCTGCCTTTGGCAACACTGCCATCTTCTTTATCCGAAACATTGATTTTATACGCAAAAGGTTGATTTGGAAAATAAAACGTTTTATTATTTTTTGACATATCAATATGAACAACAGGCGGTTCATTGCCCGCCGTCAATTCAAAAGATTGGGAATTCACCCCACCTTTGCTATCCGTCACCGTCAAAGTTGCCGTATAAATGCCCGCTTTTTTAAGCGTCAACGTTGGATTTGGTATTTTAAACGTTTTAGAAAAACCATTTTTAGCTGTAATTTGCCAAACGTATTGCAATAAATCACCATCTGCATCCATCGTTCCTTGTGCATTCAAAGCCACTTTGAACGGAATCGAACCACTTATTTTATCCGCACCCATTTTCAACAACGGTTTTCGATTGCCGCCATTATACTCAATCCGAATCAATCGCGCATCGTCATTGCCCGTAAACCAGCCCGAACCGTATTCTAACATATATAAATCGCCATTCGCTGCAAATTCCATATCCATCGGATTGCTAAACTTATAACTCGGCATAAAACGCTCCATCCGTTGATAATTGCCATCTTTGTCCATCGAAACCGCCATAATCCAGCCGCGCATCCACTCATAAGCCAATAATTTCCCATCGTAATAGCTTGGAAACGAGCGTTCTGCTTTCGCAAAAGCATCTTTATAAAAAACGGGCCCCGCCATTGCATTGCGTCCGCCGCTTCCAACCAAAGGAAATTCTTTAGAATCCCCATACGGATACCAAATCATGGCTTTTTCAGCAGGCGGCAACACGGTCAAACCCGTATTGTGTGGCGAAGTATTGGTTGGTTTTTCAACAAGCCACTTCTCCCCTACTTTTTTCGCTTCAAAATCATATTTATGATACGCTTTGTTATCACCGACGAAATGAGGCCAACCAAAATTACCCGCTTTTCGCGCCTGCCCGACTTCATCATGTCCTGCGGGACCTCTATCTTCCACTGGTTTATTGGCATCGGGACCCACTTCGCCCCAATAAACATAATTCGTTTTGGCATCTACCGAAATTCTATATGGATTTCGATGCCCCATGGTGTAGATTTCAGGTCTCGTTTTCGCCATCCCTTTCGGAAACAAATTACCTTCTGGAATCATATAACCACCTTCAGGCGTAGGCTTGATGCGAATAATCTTGCCACGCAAATCATTCGTGTTCGCCGAAGATTTTTGAGCATCCCAAGGAGCGCGGTCAGGACGTTCATCCGATGGACTGAAACCGTCTGACGCATGTGGATTTGTATTATCACCCGTCGAAAGATAGAGATTTCCAGCCGCATCCCAAGCAATTGAGCCGCCCGTATGACAACATTCATCTCGTTGCACAGGCACTTCCAATAACACTTTTTTAGAATCCATAACTAATTCATCTCCATGCAGTTCGTATCGTGTCAAGATATTTTTCGACGCTTCGGGAGCTGAATAATAGAGGTAAATCCAATGATTTTGAGCAAAATTCGGGTCTTTATTCAAACCCATTAAACCATCTTCTGCTTCATCCGCCTTGCCATTTTTAGGATTATATTTGGTGCTGACGGGGATATTGGCAATGGTTTTCAACGTTTTGGTTTGGAGATTATAGAGGCGAACTGCGCCATGTCGCTCAATAAAAAGGATGCGTCCATCATTCAAAACACTTAACTCGATGGGTTCATTCAACTTTTCTTCCAAAACCACTTTGGTAAAACGGTTTTCTTCGGGGCGCGATTGGGAAAAATCCACCGATTTGGGCGCGTCACCACCTGCTGCATAGCGAATGCCTGCCCATAAATGATTCAAAAACAAGGGTTCTACAAACGTTTCGTCCGTGTGACCGAGTGCCGTGTAGAACGACCGACCGCCATCAAACGCCTGATACCAACTCATCGGATGGCTCGCGCCATTTTTGCCGCCCCGATAAGAAGCCTCATCAAGGCTCAAAACCACCTTGATTTGGGGTGAAATGTTTTTAAAATTGTAAAATTCATCTGTTTTTTCAAACGAATCAGGCATTCCTTGAGTCGCCCAATGATTTTTTTGCGTAACCACGAATTTCCCTTTTTGGACATTATCAGGATTCGGGTGGTCTAAAAAATACGCACCCGCCAATTCCCCGTACCATGCCCAATCATATTCAGTATCGGTCGCCGCGTGAATCCCAACATAACCACCGCCCGCTTGGATATAGCGTTCAAATGCAGTTTGTTGTTCGGGATTGAGGACATCGCCCGTCGTATTGAGGAAGATAACCGCATGGAAAGGCTTCAAAGTCGCCTCTTGAAAAAGACGCGCATCTTCGGTAAACTGCACTTTAAAGCCTTTTTCGGTTGCCATTTTGGTCAAAGCCGTTTTGCCTGCTCCGATGGATTGATGTCGAAAACCCGCCGTCTTGCTGAATACAAGTACTTGAAATACAGGTGTTTGCGCAAAGAGTTGCACCACTAATGCCCAAAAAAATCCTAAAAACAATCCGTTTTTTTTCATGATAAAATTCAAATAACATGCGAAGGTTAATTATTGTATCGCAATGATACAATAGTAACGCTTTTTTTTGAATCTACCAAACTTTATATATAAATTGAGTTCGCAACAAAAGAAATTTTTGAATTAGGATGCGTATGATTTTAAGAATTACAAGGGTGTTTTGAGTTCCAATTGGTGCTTTTCAATCCAAAAACATCCTTACAATCCTTCAAATCATAATCATCCTAATTTGAAAATTTTCCAAAGCAGAAATTGCTGGTTTTCATTTGGATTTATGCCAATAAAGCCGTATTTTTGTGTTGCATTCTAATAAAAATGGATAGATTCACCAATCTTTGCCTAAAATGAGTACCCATATGAGTTCCCAACCTGTGCAATTTGATTTTGAACAGGTTCCGAAAAAATGCGATTTGGAAACCTATTTAATACAATGTGTAAAACATTAAAAAGCAATATGTTAAATTCAAAAATATTCGTTACTGGTGCAACTGGTTTTGTCGGTTCTTATTTAATTCGCACGTTGTTACAACAAGGTTATAAAAATATCTATGCGTTGAAACGGGCGGATAGTCCATTGGATTTATTACAAAACATTGAAAATCAAATCCATTTTGTAACAGGCGATATTTTAAATACACCGTTTTTAGAAGACGCATTTAAAAATATGGACTTTGTATTTCATTGCGCTGCAATGGTTTCTTTCGATAATCGGGATACAGAGGCGATGTATGAAGTCAATGAAATCGGTACTGCGAATGTCGTCAATGTTTGTTTGGCAATAGGTGTTAAAAAATTGATACATGTAAGTTCCGTAGCAGCGATTGGGCGCGATGAAAATAATCCCAATTATACGGAAAAAAGCAGTTGGCAGCGTTCTAAATGGAATACACATTATGCCATTAGCAAATATATGGCGGAACAAGAAGTTTGGCGCGGCGTAGCAGAAGGGTTGACCGTTGCGATTGTGAATCCTTCGATTATTTTGGGTTCGCAATTTTGGCATCAAGGCACAGGGCGCATGTTTCGCCAAGTTTGGGATGGTTTGAAATTTTATACGGGCGGCATTACGGGCTTTGTGGATGTGCGCGATGTGGCGCGTTTTATGATTTTGCTCATGGAAAATCAAGACAAAAACATTGATAATCAACGCTTTATATTGAGTTCTGAAAATTTACCTTATAAAAATGTTTTTGAACAAATCGCTTCTGGATTGCAAAAAGCCCCACCAAGCATTCAAGCGAATGCCTTTTTACGCGGTTTAGCATGGCGTATGGATTGGCTCAAAAGCCGCTTGACAGGGGAACGCACTTTGATTACCAAAGCAACTGCCATGACTGCCAACAAAATATCGTACTATGATAACCAAAAATCGAAACAATGCTTTACAGATTTTCGATATACACCGATTGCGCCCGTCATTCGGGACAGTTGCGAGCAGTTTTTGAATTGTCAAAAAACGGGTCAACGCGCTGCTTCGCTACCTATCATTGAGTCGAGTTGAAAAAATTTGAATGATTATGTCTAAATCGAAACCAATCAAAAAACAAAAAGTTCTAATAACTACCCCTGTCCTTGAAGACAAAAAAAACAATTCGTATGTTTTTCCCAATTGGCTGCCGATTGGTTTCGTATTATTAGCAACTTTTCTGGTCTTTTTTCCAACCTTGCAAAACGATTTCGTCAATTGGGATGATGATGTTAATATCCTCCAAAACCGCGATTTGGAAGGCGGGTTGACTTTTGCAAAATGCAAGGATATTTTCACGCATACGATTATGGGCGGTTATAATCCGTTGTCTATTTTCACTTTCGCACTTGAAAAAGCCGCTTTTGGTGCTGAAAATTGGTCAAAAGTGATTCATACCAACAATTTAGGATTGCATTTAGGAGTCGTTTATTTAGTTTATCAACTCGTTTTGCTGTTGAATTGGAATACTTGGACCGCTTTTTTTACGGCTCTTTTATTTGGGATTCATCCAATGCGCGTAGAATCCGTCGCTTGGGCAACCGAAAGAAAGGATGTTTTATTGGGCATTTTTTATTTTTTAGCCCTCATTCAATACGTAAAATATTTAAAGTCAAGTAATTTTAAAAATTTAATTTTAACATACATTTTTTTCATACTCGCCCTTTTTTCAAAAATCCAAGCAGTTGCCTTGCCCTTGACGTTATTGGTTTTTGATTATTATTGGGATAAAAATTTGAAAAAAGCGTTGATTCAAAAAATGCCTTTTTTCTTAATTGCCTTGTTTTGGGGGATTGCGAGCGTTTGGTTTTTAAAAGCCGCTAAAACCATTCAAATTGATAGTGAGATTGTGCAATTCAATTTTTTGGAACGACTCGGCATTGCAGGATATGCGTATCTCATCTATTTGGTCAAATGGATTTATCCGTATATCATGGCATGCGTCTATCCGTATCCTGCGAAAATACCACCTTATTTTTATGTAGGTACGTTGTTGGGGATTGCGAGTATTGGTTTGATTTATCAACAATATTTAAAACAAAATAAACTAATTGTTTTCGGATTAACGTTTTTCATATTCAACTTTATGTTTGTTTCGCAAATTGTAGGCGCAGGACAAGCGTTTTTGGCAGACCGTTTTACGTACATTGCTTATTTTGGCTTATTTTTAATGATGATAGGTTTTTTAAATCATTATAAAAATCAATATCAAATGATGGTCAATGGTTTGCTTAGTTTATACCTAATCATTTGTTGCACAATGACTTATGCCCAAGTGCAGACTTGGAAAAATGGAGAAACCCTTTGGACACAAGCCATGAAATACGATTCAAAAACGAGTTTGCCTTATGGGAATCGAGCGATTTATTACCGAGAAAAGAAAGATTTCAAAAAAGCATTGCCCGATTTTGACAAAGCGATTGCATTATCAGGCAAGGCAGGAACGTTGAATAGTCGAGGTAAAACCTATTTTGATATGGGACAAAATGATAAAGCGATTGCAGATTACAACGTCGCTTTATCGAAAGATACGACGATTGGTGAGATTTGGGTGAATCGCGCAGCCGCATTCGGAAAAGCGGGACAGTATGAAGCCGCTTTATCGGATGCGAACAAAGGATTGCGCTTAGACAACAAATTGTTGAATGGTTATGGGATGCGTTCCTTGATTTATCAATCAATGGGGAATTTTGAGGCGGCACTTGCTGATAATACTGCCTATTTGCAATTGAAACCTGATGATGCCGATACTTGGTTTGATTCGGGCATTTTGAGCAGGCAATTGAAACAAGATGCTGCGGCACTGGCACATTTTACGAAAGCGATTGGGTTGAATCCACAAAAAGGCGAATATTATTTGGAACGAGCGAAATTATATGCGGTTATGGGGAATGAGGAAGCTAAAAATCAAGATATTTTAGTGGCGAAATCAAGAGGATTGGTGATACCGACTGGTTTATAAGGACTTTACGTAAGTGTTACCAAAGTGGGCGTAAAGTCCCCCCACTTTGGTAACACTTACGTAAAGTCCCTCCACTTTGGTAACACTTACGTAAAGTCCCCCACTTTGGTAACACTTACGTAAAGTCCCCTACTCCACATACAAAACTAATCCTTTCAAATACGCGCCTTCTGGATGAAAAAGGCTCACAGGATGATCCGCAGGTTGCGTCAATCGGTGGATGAGCCGAACTGACCGATTCGTCTCCATCGCCGCAGCAACAATCGTATTGTAAAATAAATCTATATCGACCACCTGCGAACAAGAAAAGGTAAATAAAATGCCACTCGGCATTAACGCCCGTAAAGCCATGATATTCAATCGTTTATAGGCTTGAACAGCATTATGTCTCTTAGCCATACTTTTCGCAAAAGCGGGCGGATCCACAATAATTACTTCATATTTTTGGGTTTGATTTTTAAAAAAAGTCAATACATCTTCGACCCGCGCTTCATGTGTTCCTGCGAATGGAGCGTTTAATGCCACATTTTGGTTGGTCAAATCAATGGCTTTGGGCGAAATATCAATGCTTTCGACGTGTTTCGCGCCCGCTTTCAAGGCATAAACCGAAAAACCGCCAGAGTAACAAAACGCATTCAATACGGTTTTATCGCGGACATAAGCACTTAAAAGTTGTCGATTATTCCTTTGGTCGAGGAAAAAACCTGTTTTTTGTCCTGTAACCCAATCAATGGCAAACGTATGGTCATTTTCTAAAACATTTTGAGGCGTTTCAATGCTTCCATACAAATATTCATTTTTAAAATTCAAATTTTTAACATACAAAGGTGGTAAGGTCTCCGCACTTTTATCGTAAATCGAAATGATTTTATTCTGATAAACTTCCAATAAAGCCTTTTTTATATCGTTTCGCAAGCGATGAATCCCAATCGCATGACATTGTACCACTGCCGTTGTATTATAAATATCGATGATTAAACCCGAAATCTCATCGCCTTCCGCATGAATCAATCGATAACAATTGGTTGATTTTGAATCCGTTAGCGCGATTTTTTGTCTTAACACATAGGCTTTTTCAATTTTCTGTTTCCAAAAAAGTGTGTCCACCACTGTTGGTTCAAAACTCAAAACGCGTACCGCAATACTGCCATCACTGTAATAACCGATTGCCAAAAATGTACCTTTGGCATCCATGATTTCGACCAAATCACCTTCTTCAATCGCGCTTTCGATGCGGTGAATCGCGCCTGAGAAAATCCAAGGATGTCGCCGTAAAAGCGATTCTTCTTTGCCTTTTTTGAGAATTATTTTGACCATTTTCATTATTTTGGTGCAAAAGTACACTATCAAACGCTATTTTTTTCTTAAAATCCATACATCTTGATTCAATCCCCAACTTTCTTGCTTGCCCGCTTCATGCGACAAAATATCACATTGCGTTTTAAATAACTGCGTCATGTATGC
>JBDLWG010000185.1:0-7153 GCA_039804385.1 Bacteroidota bacterium | reverse complement strand
GTTTTGCACAAAAAGAATTGGATGCTACTAAAGCAAACCTTCAAAAGTCAACCTTGCGCAATGCGGCGTTTCATCGGGCTGAATATGATATTTTATTGGCTGAATATCGGGTGTTATCACGTGGAAAACGTTTAAATCCTTTACCTTTGCAACCGCTTTCAGATGCCTTAGATGCGTATTATTTGGCAGAAACCTTGCGGCATGCGAGCGCGATTCAGTCGCATTTGCGGGTGGCGGAACATTCGTATTCGTATCATCAACCTTTATTAAAAGCGGTTTTGAGCGAATCCATGCCTTATCATGAGTTACCTGCGGTGGCGGCGCAATACTATGTTTATCACTGTTTTGATGATACTTTGAAGATAGGGGCGGAGGAAAGTTTTAGGAAATTGAAGGAGATTTTAGAAAATCAAGCCGCTTTATTTACGCAATTGGAATTGCGGGTTTTGTATCTTTCAGCCATTAATTATTGCATTCGGCGGGTGAATATGCGGGATGAAGGGTTTTATCACGAAGTTTTTAGCTTATACAAAACAGGTTTAGCCAATGAAGCTTTATTAGAAAATGGCATTTTATCGGCTGTTTCGTATCGAAATATCGCTACAATGGCGATAAAAGTACACGAATTTGCTTGGGCAGAGCAGTTTTTGAACCAATATAAAGATTTTTTGCCTAAAAGTGACCCCAATCAGTGGTACGACTATTATCGGGCAGTGTGGCATTATCGACAAGGGAATTATGATGCAGCATTGCACATTTTGCTACCCCTAAAATTTAATGAACCCACTTTTAACATGGATGCCCGTTGTTTATTGATAGAAATTTATTATCAAAATAGTGAAACAAGTTTATTAGAATCCATGTTGGAAAGTACTAAAATGTATTTGTTGCGGCACAGCGATATTGGGTATCCGCGAGAGAATTACGAAAATTTCATGAAATACTTGAAAAAAATATTACATGTGAAGCCTTATGAAAAAGCAGAATTTGCCAAATTAAAGGCTGAAATTGAATCTATGATATACATATATGATAAAGATTTTTTTATAACTATTTTAAATGCCAAAATGACAAAAGAATATAAAAAGTAAATATTTTGTAGTTGTTTTGCAGTGCAAACTAAATTTATGGTCAAACGAGTCGTCAAAATGACTTTCCGAACAGAGGAAGTCGAAGCGTTTTTAATGATTTTAAATCAAACAAAAAGTTTTATAAGAGCTTCCGAAGGTTGTATGCACCTTGAATTAGGGCGTTCTGTGACCGAAGCAAATGTTTTGTTTACCTTATCTCATTGGGAAAACGCGCTTTTTTTAGAAAAATACCGTCAATCGGATTTATTCAAGCGTACTTGGGCGAAAACGAAAGTGCTTTTTGCAGATAAACCTGCTGCTTGGACGGTGGAAGTGATTGCTTAATTTTTATTTTTAAAAACTTTTTGTTGAAAATGCAAGGTTTCTCTAAACGAACCAAAGCTGCCAAATTGGAGTGGTTGGTGCAACAATATTTTCACAACGACGCGCAAGCGGCTCAAATTTTTTGCGATATGGCGCATCGAGACCCTGCGTTGCAAAAAATCATTGACGGTTTCAGTGAAAATACGGTTTCTAATTTTTTATTGCCTTATGGAATCGCGCCTAATTTTCTAATCAATGGTGTAACTTATTGTGTTCCAATGGTTATTGAAGAAAGTTCGGTGGTGGCGGCAGCTTCGGCGGCGGCGAAATTTTGGCAAACGCGGGGCGGTTTTCACGTTGAAATCATGGGAACGGAAAAAATTGGACAATTGCATTTCAATTACACAGGCGATGTAACGGTGTTAAAAGCCTTGTTGCCCGAATTGACCACCACGATTTTGCACGAAACGGAAGCCTTAACTGCTAATATGCAAAAACGCGGCGGTGGGATTACAGGGATTGATTTAGAAGATTTTTCCGACCGCGAACCGCATTATTTTCAATTAAAATTGCGATTTGAAACCTGCGATTCGATGGGCGCGAACTTTATAAACTCGGTTTTAGAAGAAACAGGGCGCATTTTGACTCATTTTTTAAAACAAAAAGTAGGAATTGAGCCCGTGATTATCATGGCAATTCTGTCGAATTATACACCAAATTGTTTGGCAAAAGCATGGGTCGAGTGTCCTGTGGATCGTTTTGGAACGGGCGGCGCAGCCTTAGCAGAAAAGTTTAGAAAGGCGATTCGGATTGCCGAAATCGATACTTTTCGCGCTGTAACGCATAATAAAGGCATTTTTAACGGAATTGATGCCGTCGTTTTGGCAACAGGCAATGATTTTCGTGCTACGGAAGCCTGCGGACATGCACACGCGGCGCGAACAGGCACGTACAAAAGCCTTAGTCATTGCGAAATTGCAAACAATATGTTTAAATTTGAATTAGAAATCCCGTTGGCATTTGGGACTGTAGGCGGCTTGACGACCTTGCACCCTTTGGCAAAATTAAGTTTGGCGATGTTGGGCAATCCATCTGCCAAAACGTTGATGACCATTGTGGCGGCGACAGGTTTGGCACAAAATTTCGCCGCAGTTCGTTCCTTAGTGACGACAGGGATTCAAAAAGGGCATATGAAAATGCACTTAACCAATATTTTGAATCATTTACAGGCTTCTGAACCTGAAATGCAAGCGGCTTTACAACATTTTGTTGATAAACCAGTGTCTTTTTCAGGGGTTCGGATATTTTTAAAAAAATAATTCAAACACAACCTTCCCATATGCGCACCCTTATCACTGGACGCGGAAAACTGTTGTTGACAGGCGAATATTTCGTATTAGATGGGGCATTGTCGTTAGCATTGCCCACCAAACCAGGACAAGCCTTCTATATTCACCCCGATCCTGCCCGCGATAATACGGGCAAATTCTTATGGGAAAGTTATGATTGGGATGATAATTGTTGGTTTCGCGGGGTTTATGAGTGCGAAACAGGCAACTTATTACGCACTTCCGACGCAGCAATTGGACAACAATTGAGTAAATTTTTTAAAGCGATTGTCACCTTGCGGGGCAAAGAGGAGCCTTTTTTGTTTGAATCTGGGACACATTTGGCGACTTTATTGGATTTTCCGCGCTTATGGGGCTTGGGAACGAGTTCGACTTTAATTTATTGCTTGGCGCAATATTTCAAAATCGACCCTTTTGTGTTGTCAGATATGACTTTGGGCGGTTCGGGCTACGACATTGCGTGTGCGGGTTCGGACGCGCCTGTGTATTATCAACGCAAAATGGGGGATTATCCTTCGATTTGGACTTGCACTTTTAATCCACCCTTTAAAGAAAATTTATATTTTGTTTATTTGAATAAAAAACAAAATTCTCGAGAAGGGATTCAACGTTATCGGGCGGTGCAGTCGGCGGCGGAAACGCCTCATTATGTTCGGCGCATCTCAGATTTGACGTTTTTTTTCACCAAAGCGACGGATTTAATCGGTTTTGACTACCTCATTCGGGAACATGAAGCGTTAATTGCGCGGATTTTGAAGATGGATAGGGCAAAAGATTTGTATTTTTCCGATTTTTGGGGCGAAATTAAATCTTTGGGCGCATGGGGCGGCGATTTCGTCTTAGCGACAAGCAATCGAAGCCTTGAAGAGACCAAATTATATTTCAGAGAACGCGGTTTTAATATTTGTTTGAAATATGATGACCTCATTTCAATGGGCAATGTCGGATAAATTGGAACGCGAGTGACGCGGATTTAAAAAGCAAAAATAATTCAAATGGAGATGAAAATCAAAAAAATAAGCCTTAAAAACTTTAAAAAGTTTGAAAATCTGACGGTCGTTTTACAACCTTTGGATTGTCTGGTCGGTGGCAACAATAGTGGCAAATCATCTTTGTTACAATCGCTTGCCTTGTTTGATTTTTGCCTGCATCAATGTTTGACGAAACCGAATGGAAAACCGATTGGACTTAAAAACCGAACGATTCTGGAAGAAGATTTTTGGGTTTTGCCTTTCACTCGCGGGAGGGACTTATGGTATGAACAAATCATTCAAATCAAAAAAAAACAAATTTTAATCGAGATTGAAGTCGTTTTTGACAACGAAAAGGTTGTAAAAACGACAATTGGCTTCCATTTTAATCGTTTTTTGCTCAGTACGCAAACCGATGAGGCAGAAAATTGGCTTTACCAATTAAAAGATTTTAAAATATCTTATTTGCCCGTATTCTCTAATTTCCAAATCAAAGAGGAAAAAAGAACCCAATTATCCATTCGCAATGAATTAGGACGCGGGAATGTCAATGGCGTGATGCGCAATTTATTGTTGGCTTTGAAAGAAGAAAAAAGAGAAAATGCTTTAGAAGAATTACTCAAACGTTGTTTTCCGTCTATTGAATCCTTTGTAATTGAGTTTGATGAGGCGAGTATGCAGTATATTTCCGTAGGTTATAAGGAGTCGCAGCGACTCAAAGCATTGGATATTTTTTCAGCAGGGACTGGTTTTCAACAATTTGTATATTTATTTGGTTTTATTTTATTAGAGCAACCTCATCTTATTTTGTTGGACGAACCCGATAGTTATCTACATGGGCATTTACAAAAAGCATTATATAATGAATTAGCGCGATTGGTGGATGATGGAAAACAGATTTTGTTTGCGACCCATTCTCGAGATTTAATTGGCTGTGTTGAACCTGAAAATATGCTCCATTTATATGATGGAAAAGCGGAGCGTTTGCGTTTAGATTATCAAGTTTTTAATACATTGGATGCTTTGGGTTCGATGGAAAATATGCAATTAGTTGTATTACAACAGTTTAGACGGGTATTAATGATGGAAGATAAGGATGATTGGGAGTATTTGCAGGCGTTTGGAAGGGTGCTGATAGGGGAGCGCAAAATGCAAGAAATCATGAAACGCTTATCGGTTGCCTATACGTATGGCAATCCTTGTAATAAAGATATGGCAAGTTTTCGCAAATCGTTGAATGCTTTGTTCACCCAAAAAGGGGCGGCAGTCAAAATGTTTGTGATTGCAGACCGTGATTATTTCCCGCATCCAAAAGATTTAATCGCTCAGTTAAAACAAAAAGATTTAAATATAGAATGGCACATTTGGGAACAAAATGAAATTGAAAACTATTTGTTAACTGAAACCATTTTAAGTCGTTTTATCAAAGCTAAATCCGCAGCTTCTACGATAGATGAAACTATTTTTAAAACAAAATTGGATACACTTGTACAAGACCAAAAAGATGAGATAGAAGGTCGATTTTTGAAAGGTTTTGAAGGATATAGTCGGAAATTTGAAAAAAGATGGGATTCGAGTCAAGCACTTAAAGAGGCTAAGAAGTTCTTGCGACAAGAATGGTCTGAAAACGCATTGTCATGGGCGGATGCAAAGCAAACTTATGGAGCCTTATCAGGATGGTTACAACAAAATGCTTATGAGCAAGTTTCGACGAAAAAGAGTTTGAGTAAATTAGAAAAAGAAGATTTGCCGCTTGAAATGTTACAATTAATGCAGCGATTGGCTGATTTTGTGGGCATTTCGCTTTAATTTTTTTGCATATTTTACTGTTTATCAATGATTTACATATTATGAAAATAGGTATTGTTTGTTACCCGACTTATGGCGGGAGTGGTGTGGTTGCAACAGAATTAGGGATGGGTTTGGCTCGGAAAGGGCATCAAATCCATTTCATCACCTATCGGCAACCTGCGCGATTGACGCATTTTCAACAAAATTTGTTTTACCATGAGGTTTCAAATGCAGATTATCCGTTATTTGAATACGCGCCTTACGATACGGCATTGACGAGCAAAATTGTGGATGTGGTCAAATATGAAAATTTGGATTTGCTTCATGTGCATTATGCGATTCCGCATGCGACAGTGGCGTATTTGGTTAAAAAAATCTTGTTGACGGAGGGGCGTTATCTGCCTGTGGTGACGACTTTGCATGGTACAGACATTACTTTGGTGGGTCAAAACAAGGCTTTCGCGCCTGTCGTAGCGTTTTCTATCAATAAATCGGATGGCGTAACGGCAGTTTCTGAACAATTGAAACAAGAGACTTTAAAAGCGTTTCCAATTCATAAAGAAATCAAAGTAATTCACAATTTCATTGATTTTCAACGGTTTAAAAAGAGTAATAAAGATCATTTCAAAAAAGCGATTGCGCCTAATGGCGAAAAAATATTAGTTCATATTTCCAATTTTCGCAAAGTGAAGCGGGTGCAAGATGTAATTTATGTTTTTAAAAAATTATATGAAAAAACGCCTTGCAAATTGTTGTTAATTGGAGATGGTCCCGAGCGACAAGGTTTAGAAGAGTTGTGTCGGCAAGTGGGTTTATGCCATGAAATTCGCTTTTTGGGCAAGCAAGATGCCGTAGAAGAATTGTTAGCCATTGCGGATTTGTTCATCATTCCATCTGAAAATGAGAGTTTTGGGTTGGCGGCATTGGAGGCGATGGCGTGTGAAGTCCCTGTGATTTCGTCGAATGCGGGCGGTTTGCCAGAAGTCAATATTCATGGAAAAACAGGTTTTTTGGCGGATGTAGGCGATGTAGAGGCGATGGCGCGGTACGCTTGGGAGATTTTGAGTGATGAAAAAACACACAAAAAGTTTCGTCAAAACGCTTTGGCGCAAGCTAAAAAGTTTGATATTGAACATATCTTGCCACAATATGAAGCGTATTACGAATTTATTTTAAAATCATGTGTTTATTAAAAAATTAGAATCATTTATCATGGATAAACCTTTTATTGAAAAAATAACATTGCGTAATTTCAAGTGTTACAAAGAGTTAACATTGGATTTGAAATCTGGTATTAATATTTTGTATGGTGTGAATGGTACGGGTAAAACGTCTATTCTCAAAGCGATTAATATAGCGGCGGGTGGTTTTTTCGGAGATTTGAAAACAGTAGAAGCGCATCTATTTCATATGACTGATGTTCGTTTAGTGGTTCAGAATAAGATGCCTTATCCGCAATACCAATTTCCTGTTGAAATAGAAACGGCTGGTTTCTTATTAGATGAAAATATTACTTGGATCGTGGCTCTAAAAAAATCGACTCATCCTACTTCTCTTGCTTATTCAATAGATCAAAGTATAACGCGTCTTTCCACTTTAACAGATGCAGCAGTTCGACGCGGTGAAACGTTGAAATTGCCTATTATTG
>JBDLWG010000184.1:0-6507 GCA_039804385.1 Bacteroidota bacterium | reverse complement strand
ACGCACCTCCAATGCGGGTTTTAATTCCATTTTTCTACAAATGTTGCGGTGCTACGCACCTTTTTAGTTTGCAAAATGATTTGAATACCGATAATCATTCTGTGGGTAATGGATAGGGTTGAAACCTCGCCGACGTTAATACATCGACGTTAATACATTGATTACCAATTATTTACATTTTGATAGCTTATTCCTGCTTAATCACTTAGCGCAAAGTTCTATTTTTTTATCATAATTTAAAAAAAAATTATTTTGTAAACATATAGAAATCTATATGTTTGCAAAATAAAAAAAATTTGCGAGAAAATACCTATCTTTGTGCCGTTTTTAAGTTACTTCTAAGCGGGCGAGACCCTGTTTTCGCTCGCTTTATCAAAAATCTCGATTACCTAACCTAATTTGCTCGACCGGTTATGACCTTCGATATTAAAATGCTCAAGGCGTTCTATAAGACTTACGCCAACAAGATTGGAGCTGCCCGTGACCGTCTCGGTCGCCCGATGACGCTTGCTGAAAAAATCCTTTACGCGCATTTACACCCCGATTCCCCTTTGGCGGATTACAAACGCGGGCAGGATTACGTGTTTTTCGCGCCTGACCGTGTTGCCATGCAAGATGCAACAGCTCAAATGGCGTTGTTACAATTCATGATGTGCGGGCGTAAAAAAGTGGCGGTGCCTTCAACAGTGCATTGCGACCACTTAATCCAAGCTAAAGTTGGTGCTACTGCCGATTTGGTGCGTGCTGAATCGGAAAATTCGGAAGTTTATAACTTTTTGCGGGAAGTTTCTAATAAATACGGTCTCGGTTTCTGGAAACCCGGTGCGGGGATTATCCATCAAATTGTGTTGGAAAATTACGCATTTCCGGGCGGGATGATGATTGGTACGGATTCGCACACGGTGAATGCAGGTGGTTTGGGCATGGTGGCGATTGGCGTTGGCGGTGCGGATGCGGTGGATGTCATGTCTGGCATGGCATGGGAATTGAAAATGCCGAAACTCATTGGGGTCAAATTGACGGGTAAACTGTCGGGTTGGACTGCTCCGAAAGACGTAATTTTGAAAGTAGCTGGTATTTTGACCGTGAAAGGCGGGACGGGCTGCATTGTGGAATACTTTGGCGAAGGCGCAGAAGCGATGTCGGCTACTGGAAAAGGGACGATTTGTAATATGGGCGCGGAAATCGGAGCAACGACTTCGCTTTTCGGCTATGACCCAACCATGCACAGTTACCTCAAAGCAACGGGCAGAGCGGATGTTGCCAAATTAGCCAATTCCGTAGGCATGGAATTGACGGGTGACCCTGCGGTCTATCGCAATCCTGAACGGTATTTCGACCAAGTGATTGAAATCAACCTTTCGGAACTCGAACCGCATATCAATGGTCCGTTTTCACCCGATTTGGCTTGGCCCATTTCCAAATTTGCGGCGGCGGTGCGCGAAAAAGGCTATCCACAGAAATTATCAGTTGGTTTGATTGGGTCTTGCACCAATTCTTCGTATGAAGATTTGGATAGAGCCGCGTCTTTGGCGCAGCAGGCAACCGAAAAAGGTTTGACGGCAAAAGCCGAATTTACGATTACGCCTGGTTCAGAATTGATTCGATTTACCGTTGAACGCGATGGTTTGTTGGATAAATTTTCTAATATTGGTGGGATGGTTTTGGCGAATGCTTGCGGACCTTGTATCGGTCAGTGGGCGCGTCATGGGGCAGAAAAAAAAGAAAAAAATAGTATTATAACGTCGTTCAACCGCAATTTCTCGAAACGCGCGGATGGGAATCCGAATACGCATTCTTTCGTAGCGTCTCCAGAAATCGTGACGGCGATGGCGATTGCGGGCGATTTGACTTTCAATCCATTGACGGATACGTTGACGAATAACAAAGGCGAACAAGTCCGATTGGATCCACCGCATGGGGCAGAATTGCCGCCGAATGGTTTTGGCGACCTTTCTTTGGAAGATGCAGGGTACATTGCGCCACCGCGTTTTGGTACGAAATTGACGGTGACGGTGAATCCTACCTCAAAACGCCTTCAATTATTGGCACAATTTAAACCAACGGTTGCATCTGAATTAAAAGGCATGCGTTTGTTAATCAAAGCGAAAGGCAAATGTACGACCGACCATATTTCGATGGCGGGTCCATGGTTAGAATTTAGAGGGCATTTAGAAAACATATCTAATAATTGTTTAATTGGTGCAATCAATTCGTTCAATGACGATGCGAATAAAGTATTGAATTTCAATACGAATCAATACATGGCGGTTCCTGCGTCTGCGCGAGCGTATCAAGCGGCGGGCGTGAGTACGATTGTTTTTGGCGAAGAGAATTATGGAGAAGGCTCCTCCCGCGAACATGCGGCGATGGAACCGCGCTTTTTGGGTGTGAAAGCGGTGATTGTGAAATCCTTTGCGCGCATTCATGAGACGAATTTGAAAAAACAAGGGATGCTTGGTTTGACTTTTGCGAATCCTGCGGATTACGAAAAGGTGCGTCAAGACGATACGATTGACATCATAGGAACGGATACTTTTGAAGCAGGCAAAAATTTGAACGTCGTTTTACACCATGCAGACGGCACCACCGAATCGTTTGAAGTGAAACACACGTTTAATAAACAACAAATTGCTTGGTTTACAGCAGGTTCGGCGTTGAATAAAATTCGTCAAGATATTGGATTGAGTTAATTAATAGATTGATTATCAATGAATTGTTAAAAAGCGTCCTCGAAATTTGCAACGATTTTGAGGACGCTTTTTCATTTCCTAAACAGCCTATATGAAAATCAAAGTGGTACGAACTATGCTAATATTGCTGTCCATATCAAATGAAAAGCGTAAATTTAAGAAAACGCAAATTCAAAAAGTTAAGAGTTTGATTTTTTCAAAAAGTAACTATATCTTTGCAGTCCATCATATATGAAATTTTTTATGAAAATGAAAAAGAAAATCATTGTAACAGGATTCTTTATTGGAGGGCTCATCCATTGCAAGGCGCAAAATATAGGTCTTTCTATAGACGCGCTGTCGAAATACATGCCGCTACCACCGAAAGGTTTATTACTAAAATCTGCCAAATTATATTTGCCACAAGTAAGAGAGCCACTTGTGAATGTCCAACAAAATATTTTTTATAGCCAACATTTTTATCCGCAAACGGTTTTGAACCCGACTTGGGAACGGCATTATGCGATAATGAATCGCCACCTGTTGTTAAATCATTCGCCGAAAGAATTATTTATAGACCGTGTTGCGGAATCGCTTATCGCCAATCTATTTGAGGACAACTAATCTACCTTTTCTACGTCATTTGTACAAGAAACGGTGCGTCAAGTTTCAAACTTGACGCACCGTTTGCGCATGGGTTCTAAACCCCTAAAATGCTAATTCATAAAAATTATTTTTCAAGGTGAGCGAAATAAAACGATGGATTTAGATTCCTTTTTTCAAGGTAAGATGTTGCCCAATCGATTGATTATCACTATTTTGATGATATGCTTTTTTTTGAAATCTTTTTTGCTCGCTCAACAATCGTTAAGCGTTTCTTTTACGAGTGCCGCCGATGCTGTAACGTTTGATAAAAATTTAAAAAAACAATTTATAGCAAAGGGCGATTCTCTTTTTTGGATGGATAAACTCACCAATTGGGTGCAAAAACAGCGCGATGAAGGTTTTTTAGAAGCAGCTTTGGATACGTTTTTTCGCCAAGATAGTACTATTTGGAAAGCGCATTTGCATCTTGGCAGACCATACGTTTGGGCGCATTTAGAACGCGGTAATGTGCCAATCTCTTTTTTAAATGCGATTGGTTTTAATGAAAAATTTTTCAATCGTAAAGTGTTTAATTTCAATGAAATACGCCGTATTCAAGAAGCCTTATTGACCCAAGCAGAAAATCAAGGTTATCCTTTTGCGCAAATCCGATTGGATTCCATTTCATTGCAAGAAGGGGCTGTGAAGGCGCAATTGCGATTCGATTTAGGCTCGTTGATGACGATTTCTAATTTGGAAACGGAAGGCACAGCGCGTCTATCCATGCAATATTTGGAAAATTATTTGGATATTCATCCCAATATGATTTTTAATAAATCAAAAATAATTGCCCTATCTAAGTTGTTGAATAGTTTGCCATTCGTAGTCGAAAAAGCCAAACCACTCATCACTTTTCGAGGCACAGAAGCCAAGATTCGCCTCTTTTTGGATAACAAACCTGCCAATCATTTTGACGGCATTTTGGGGATTCAACCCCAAACCAATCAAGCAACAGGTGGACAAAAATGGGTTGTCACTGCTACAGGACAGGCAGCGTTGCAAAATAGTTTTAATAATGGAGAACAATTGTCGATTTTGATGGAACAATTGACTCCACAAAGTCCAAAATTGGTGTTAAATGCCAATTTTCCCTATTTGTTCAACCTGCCTTTTGGGGCTGAAGGAGCTTTTTCGGTGTTGAAACAAGACACGATTTGGTTAGACGTACGCGGCAATTTAGGGGTGCAATATCGGTTGGCAGGCGAAGATTATTGGAAAGGTTTTTGGGAGGTTATAACCCTTTCTAACTTGACTATCAATGAAAAACAAATTATAGAAAATCGTCAATTACCAGATAGATTGGATGTAAAAACCAATGCTTTTGGATTGGAATATCGGCAACAACGATTGGATTATCGGTTGAATCCGCGCAAAGGTTGGGGGCTTTTTTTGCGGGCGAGTGCAGGTTTGCGGCAGGTGCGCCCGAATACCGCGATTGCCAGTTTGAAAGACCCACAAATGCCTGATTTTGATTTTACACGTTTATATGACACCGTAAGTCGGCAATCTTATCAATATAAAATCAATACAAACTTTGAATATTATGTACCTTTTTTACAACGAAGTGTTTTAAAAATAGGGTTTCAAATGGGTTTGATTTTCACCTCTGCACCGATTGCAAGCAATGAACAATACCGAATTGGCGGAGCCAAATTATTAAGAGGCTTTGATGAATTGAGTGTTTTTGCAACACGATATTTGGTTTCAACCTTAGAATATAGATTATTATTGGGGAAAAATAATTACATGTATCTTTTTACCGATATAGGTGCGCTCGAAAATCGTACTAAAAATACGCAAAAAAAGGATATTCCAATCGGTTTTGGGGGTGGTTTGACCTTTGAAACGCCTGTTGGGTTATTCGGTTTTGGGCTTGGAGTGGGGCGCGAACAAAGTAATATGATTGATTTTCGGAATATCAAAACCCATTTTGGATACGTTAGATTATTTTAACTTAGATTCTGTTAGCTATACTTTACGCACGATGGTTTTGCGATAGGATGGATGTACGGATTTCACGGATTCACACCGATTGGTACGGATTAAAAAAAATCCGTACCAATCGGTGCGAATCCGTGAAATCCGTACATCCATCCTATCGCAAAACCACCCAACGCAAAGTATCCAATCTATCCAAAGAATCTAAGTCACAATTTTATAGTTTACTTAACAGCATTTTAACTAAACTATAACTAAATCAAAGACTTATACATATTAATTTTGTGTAAATATTGGTTTGATGTAGGTTTTACGGCTTTTCTTTCAAAACATGACACCTTGCGTCGTAAGCATCTAAGGATGCTTGCGACGTTTGTAATTAGGATTTTAACTCATTTTTAAAATTAACTTCACTTCATCATGAAAAACATTTTTAACCTTTTTTGTTTTTTATTAACGACTCATTTATCGGCTCAAAACCTGTCTTTTGAGTTTAGAGTCGTTATAAATCAAGCTCATCCGTTAGAGGAAAGCAGGAAATTGAAAAACAGTAATCGAATTCAAAGTGCGGCAAGTTGCAACTTGCCGCATTTTTTTCTTTGAAATTGAAAACCAAAAATTCAAGCATAACTTGTAACAAGTTGTGCTTGAATCTTAAATTAAATCAATTTTTAATTGGTTATAGACCCGATTCAAAATAACGGCTTGCTTACCTGCAAAATCATCTATAAAAAAGGCTCTGAAATAAGTCAAACAAGCCCGTCGAACTGCTGAAAAAGGTAGTTTTTCGCCGATAAATCTTCGTAAAGTCTATCATCATTAACATATTTACGAACAGCCTCATGTACTAATTCCTTTACTTCATCAACAATTTGTTTTCTATCTCGAATCAAGTTGGGACGCTCTTGCCATTTATTCAAACCATAAATTTCAATCGAAACCAGTCCTTTCTCTTCCTTATTTTTAGGCATAACACAACCATTTTTTTCAAATATCAAATAATCATCTGGCTGATCCAAAGCAGGATGTAATAACAAGGGTTCTTCCACAGATAACACTTTTGAGCGAATATGACAAGTTTCAAAAAAATGTATAACTTGTTGATTATCAGTGAAATCAATTGTTTTCGGTTTGTTTCATATAAATTATAGTTTAATATTTAAATCCTTGATTCCCTGTTTTAATTCCAATAATTTATCGCTCTTATTTTTGGCTTTGATTCGGTCATAATCGTTAAAAGATTCTATGGTAT
>JBDLWG010000183.1:0-4052 GCA_039804385.1 Bacteroidota bacterium | reverse complement strand
CATATTCGGCATCATCACCGCCCTCATATTCGTCCTCATCGTCGTCCAATGTAGGCAAGCCATAAGGCATATTGCCCGCTTCCATCGTAAATTCAAAACCACCTTTACCTAACTTGCGTTCCAATTTTTGGATAATACTCAAGGGTTTATCTTTCGGACCTTGTACGTAATTGGGTTTGCCATTGAGCCCAAATGTTAATTCAAGGTCTTCAATGGAACTGAATGGATTTAAAATATATTGCGTTGTTTCAAAATCTTTATGCGGTTGAAAATCAAGGTTTTTCGCATAGCGAATGGCTCCATAAATGATATTAAACGCAACATCTTCCTCAATTTCCACAAAATCCAATTGCATTCCTTTTTGAATGCGTTCCAAATGTTCGTCGTCTGCATCGACCCACCAAGCCGTGTCTTTCAAGCCCAAACAGAACGTATCTACCACATAAGTGCCAATCACAAAAGTTCCTTTCGGGCGCAATCGCGTGATAATCACGACTGCCATCCCCATCTCATCCCAAGCCTCATTCACCAAACAACTGTGAATTGGCAATTTACGAGCTGCTTCAATGAGATATTTTTGAGGGTTAAAAACAGGTTGAACCACCTTTTTCACCACTTTTTTTTTCTTGGATTTAGCCATGATTTTTATATTAAAATTTTAAATAAAAATAATATGTTTTTAATCATCACAGCGTTTGGAGGGTTTAAAACGCTCCAAACGCTCTACGATTACGCGCTGCTCGACAACAATTTACACTGTCATAATATCTTTTTCCTTCAATTCAAACAATTTTTCGGCTTTTTGTTCAAATTTTTCCGTCATACTTTGCACTTCTGCTTCTTTTTTCTTGCCTGCATCCTCTGGATAGCCCGCTTTGACTTCTTTTTTCACGGCTTCCATCGCTTCGCGGCGTGCTTTGCGAATCCCGATTTTGGTTTCTTCCGACACATTTTTGGCTTGTTTGACCAACAATTTGCGGCGTTCTTCGGTCAATGGCGGGATATTGATGCGAATCAATTGCCCATCATTTTGCGGCGTATAACCCATGCCCGATTCAAAAATCGCTTTTTCAATGGCACTAAGCATCTTTTTCTCCCAAGGCTGGATGATAATCGTGCGCGCATCGGCTGCCGAAATGGTTGCCACTTGGTTCAATTGCGTTGGCACACCATAATAAGTGACCGTCACACCCGAAAAAGTCGATGGCGCAACTTTGCCTGTACGCAATTTTTCCAACTCAATTTTAAGATGTTCGAGGGCATATTCCATCGCTTCCTCCGCCATCTCAATGTATAAACTAAGGTCCGTATCCATAATAAACGTTTATTTTTTTTGAATAAAAAAATTGAACGCGCAAAAATAAGGGGTTCGAGTCATTTTTTTTCAAAAAAAAGCAAGATTTCAAAAAATCATCTTTCACCAAACGGTTCGTCGTTGGAAAATTTACTTCCTACGAATCACGGGAAAGATTTCCCAATGACGAAGGTTTTTAGAAGGAATCTAAGTTTTGGGACAACTTAAACCCAATAAAATGGTTTTATACTCCAATAAAAAAATCCGTATGATGATACCAATTAATTTCAATCCCCAAGCATTAGATTTTCAAAAAGGGGCTGGTCTGCTTCCTGCGATTATACAAGATGCTGATAATCAATCTGTTCTCATGTTGGGCTACATGGATGAGGCGGCATTAACACAGTCCTTAGCGACTGGCAAAGTCACTTTTTTTAGTAGAACCAAAAATCGACTCTGGACAAAGGGCGAAACTTCAGGAAATTTCCTACACATCGTTTCCGTGCAGCAAGATTGCGATAAGGATACGTTGTTGATACAAGTGCGTCCTGCGGGTGCGGTGTGTCACACGGGAACGGACAATTGTTTTAATACACAACCGATTACACCGCAACCGCATTTTTTAACGCATCTCGAACAGGTCATTCTTGCGCGAAAAGCAGAAAATCCAGCTACTTCTAAATCTTATACCAACCGTTTGTTTCAAAAAGGCATCAATAAAGTGGCGCAAAAAGTGGGTGAAGAAGCCATTGAATTAGTAATTGAAGCCAAAGACAATAATAAAGAACTGTTTTTAGGGGAAGCGGCGGATTTATTATATCACTATTTGGTCTTGTTGGCAGCAAAAGATGTGTCATTAGAAGGTGTATTAGCCGTTTTACGGCAGCGACATCGGTGAGGTCTATTTTGAATAAATTAACCCTATCAAATATGTTTCTAAAAAAAATAAGTGTCACTTTTTTGATGATAAGTGCCGCATGGCAAGGGCAGGCAGCAGGCAAATTTGAACTGTCACCTAAATTGCGCACAGCTTATAATCAAGCCCTCAGTTTGCGTTTTGAGGAAGCAACCACTGCAATTGATGCCCTTAAAATCAGTGAACCCAACAATATGATGGTTTTTTTTGTCGAAAATTACATTGATTGTTTGAAAATTTTCGTCAATGAAGAAGAACCCGAATTGCGTCGATTGGAAGTCAACAAGGATAAACGATTGGCTTTATTGAAAAAAGGGGATCCGACATCGCCTTATTATCGATACACGCAGGCGCAAGTGCGTTTAATGTGGGCAATGGCGCGCTTAAAATTCAATGAATATTTGACGGCAGTGCGGGAAGTGAGTGCCGCCTTTTCCGATTTAGAAGAAAATCAACGGTTGTTTCCCCATTTTATGCCGAATAAACAAGCATTAGGCGTATTACATTCGCTTGCGGGGAATATTCCAGATAATTATAAAACAGTCGTGAAATTTGTCAGTGGTTTAAATGGAACATTGACACAAGGACAAGCCGAATTGGAAGAAGTCATCCAATATGCGCAAAAAAGTGATTATGCTTTTGAACAAGAAGCTTTAGTGATGTACGCGTTGATGATGTTGCATTTGAATAATCAACCGCAACATGCTTGGAAAGTTATCAATAATGGGCGTTTGAAAGTGCAGGAAAACCCAATCGCCTGCCTTGCGATGGCAAATATCGCCACGAAAACAGGGCATAATGATAGAGCTATTGAATTATTGGAAAATCGGCCTGTTGGTTCGATGTATCATCCGTGTTGGTTTTCGGATTATAATTTGGGTTTGGCAAAACTCTTTCGCGGGGATGCAGACGCGCCTAAACATTTTCAAACTTTTTTAAATCATTTCAAAGGCAAAAATTATGTCAAAGAAGCGTATCGCAAATTGGCTTGGAATGCGTTGTTAAACAATGATTTAAATAATTATAAAAGTTATATGGAAAAATGTAAAACGCATGGCGCAAGCATTATTGGCGAAGATCAATCGGCTCAAAAGGAGGCAAAATCGGGTATTGTGCCTGATATAACGATTTTGCGCGGGCGACTTTTTTTCGATGGCGGTTATTATAGCAAAGCATTATCGACTTTTAATCAAAAAAAAATAGAAGATTTCCCAACAGATGCATTGCGTTTGGAATATTTGTATCGATTGGGGCGCGTATATCAGATGACGGGCAGGCGGCAAGAGGCAGTGGATGCGTTTTTCAAAACGATTCAAGATGGACGCAATAAACCTTTTTATTATGCGTGTAATGCTGCCTTGCAAATGGGCATCCTTTACGAAGAAGGTGCGCAAACGGCAGAAGCGCGAAAATATTATCAAATTTGTTTGGATTTGAGTCCGTCCGAATATGCAGATGGGCTACATACGAAGGCAAAAGCAGGTTTAAATCGATTGAAAAAAGGATAATTGAAACGCGCTCTATCGCATAACTGCTTGATAGAGCGCGTTTTGTATTGTGAAAACAGATTCATTGTTATTGAATCATAAATTCTACGCGTCGATTCCGCGCATGTTCATCAGGTGTATCTTCTCGACTGACAGGGCGCGTACCACCAAAACCGCGAAAACGAACTCGTTGATTATCAATACCTTTGTTCGTCAAATATTGCGCAACGGCTTGGGCGCGTTCTTCCGAAAGGCGCAAATTGCTCTGCACATTCCCAATGTAATCCGTATGACCTTCGACCATAATGCGTTTGGCAGGAAATTTTTTCAACATGGTTGCCAATTTATCCAATTC
>JBDLWG010000182.1:0-16490 GCA_039804385.1 Bacteroidota bacterium | reverse complement strand
AAATAATCCCATCCAATTTGTCAATTTGCGCAAACGCATTTGGAATATTTTGAATATCGGTCAACAAATGACTTATCAACGCATCCGTCGTTTTCTGGATAAAACCAAACGAATCTGCCATGGAACGGTTGGTTTTTTTCAAAAAACCGTCTTTCAGCCAATTATTCAACGTATTTAAATCGACTTTCATCAAATCAGGCACTTTTTCGCCATCAATCACTTCGGGAACCAATACGCCTTTTTCTTGAATATGCCTGCCATAACCTTGTTTCAATTGTTCCACCGATTGAAAAAAAGCCGTTTGCCATTTCGCATCTGCTTCACAAATCACTTTTTTGAAAAAATCAACCCTATCCGCTTGCGAAATTTCTTTTTTCAACACCTTATTATAATGCTCTTTCAAAAGGTGCATCACGAGCGTATCCAAAAACGAAAAAGTTAACAACGCACCCGCGCCTATAAAACCCGACCGATACAAGCCAACCGCCTCTTTCGCCGTCGTCAATTCGACAATCGAATAATCGGTTGTTCCTCTACCCGCGTCGATAATCAAATATTTGCCATTCGCTTTCAACGGCGCGGTCGCAGGGGCGCGATAGCCCGCAAACGCTGCGTCACTCTCTGACATCGTAGCAATTTCAATGCCTTTGAGTTTATAATCAGGAAAATTTTTAATAAAATGAACCGTATCCCGTTCCATTTTTTCGACCAATTCTTTAATCTTAGTTTGATTGAAAACATTGGGAATCAATAACTTAAAACGAATATATCTATCAGAATTAGATGTAATGGATTTACAAGCCGTATGCAAAAAATTGAAAATTAATTTTCGATGAATCTTACTTACCAAATTACTCAACATCTCTTGTTGCCCATTGACCGTGACAATTTCGCTGCCGCCAATCCCAAAAGTTGCCAATTTAACGGTCGGCAACAACTTATATTTTTTAGTTTTGAGTTCATCCATCAGCGATTGCAAGGTCAACATCGGCACTAATTCACGAGCCGTATTCGGCGCGTCTGTTTGTTTCAAAACGCCTTCGGATGCCGCTAAAAACACCGACCGAAACAATCCATCTCTATCATATTGCATGAAATCTTCATGCTTAACTTTTTCATAATCCTTGTAAAATGAACTCACTAAGTACGGAATCATCTGCACAGACGCAACAGCCGCCCCACTACTCGCCCGATGCACCGAAAGTTGAGAAGCCTCCGAACCAAAATCCAACGCCACATCCCACACATTTTGATTAGAAACAATATGTAGTATCAATTGACTCGAATGCGTCAAATTACCTTCCGCATCTTCGAGATTCAACTCCAATTTAAACGTCCCTTCCTTCCCTGATTTGAGTGCGAGCGCGATGTCAGGACGGTGCGGATGCTGTGTACACTCAATCGGTGCATTATCCGACTTGGTGTATGGAATCCTATCATGCGCAGGTCTATCCGTATGCGCTATGGTTTTAAAATTGATTTTCAATTGATTACGTATTGCATCAAAATCAATGTGAAAGGAAGTCCAATCCAAATCCTCCTTCATCCCGCCATGTGCGACGAAATACGTATCTGCATCGACATTGAAAAGCGGCACAGCACCCACTTGTTTAATTAAAACATATTGTTTTACAGGAGCAAGGTTTGCCTCTTGAATTGGGTATAATGCAGCAATATGAAATCGAAGCCGTTCTATTTCCAAAGGTAGATAATAATGCATCTGTGCGGGTTTAATGGTTGAAAAAGGACAAAATTAACAAAAACCTATTTATTAGGATGTGTCAAGCGATATTTATTTCGGAAAATAAATTTGTTTGTAACCTAATTGTTTTGTTCCTTTGCCACTTGATTATCGAATGGTCAGTTGGCTTTCGAGTCCATTGATTAATTTCTTCATAGGTATAAATTTAGCATGGAACCCATTCCACAACAACCAACACCTTCTACTAATTCGAGCTACACGCAACCTGCCAGTGAATCCAAATCCGAAGCAAACAATGGACATCACGCCTTGACCGCAGGGGGCGTTTTAGTCACACTCGGCATCATTTTCGGCGATATTGGCACTTCACCGCTTTATGTGATGAAAGCCATTGTCGGCAATGCAGTTGTAGAGGAACGCTTAGTCTATGGCGGTATTTCTTGCGTTTTTTGGACGTTGTTGATTATTACAAGTTTCAAATATGTATATCTCGCTCTAAACACCGATAATAGAGGAGAAGGTGGCATTTTTGCCCTGTATGCTTTAGTGCGGCGTTACAAATCAAGCTGGGTGATTTTCCCAGCGATTATTGGTTGTGCCGCCTTGATTTCGGATGGTTTTATCACGCCGCCGATTTCGATTTCTTCCGCGATTGAAGGGTTGCAACAATTATATCCAAGTATCAAAACCATTCCAATTGTGATTGGGATTTTGATAGTTTTGTTTTCCATCCAACAATTTGGCACCAGTATCGTCGGTTCGGCTTTCGGTCCGATTATGGTGATATGGTTTGCGATGATAGGCGGCTTGGGATTGAAAGAGATTTTGGCATATCCCGAAATTTTAGCCGCTATCAATCCGATGTACGCTTTTAGGATGTTGGTGCAACATCCAGGTGGTTTTTGGATATTAGGCGCGGTTTTTTTGTGTACGACAGGAGGCGAAGCCCTGTATTCCGATTTGGGACATTGTGGCAAAGAAAATATTCGAATCAGTTGGATATTTGTCATTGTGTGTCTGCTATTGAGCTATTTTGGACAAGGTGCGTGGTTAATAACGCATCATGCGGGTCAAACGTTGCCCGATTCGGTCAAAACGATTGGTGTTTTATACGCCATGGTTCCACCCGAATACCTTAAATATGCCATCATCGTAGCGGCAGCTGCGACGATTATTGCCAGTCAAGCCTTGATTTCGGGTTGTTTTACGCTGGTGAATGAAGCGATGAAACTCAAATTGTGGATTAACATGAAGGTCGAATATCCGACGCAACTCAAAGGACAGATTTACATTCCTGCGATTAATTGGTTTTTATTGGCGGGTTGTATCGTCGTTGTTGGGATTTTTAAAAAATCGTCGAATATGGAAGCGGCTTATGGCTTGGCGATTATTTTTGATATGTTGATGACGAGTTCGCTGTTGTTATACTATATGTGGATGCGCCGCCATTCCAAAATAAAAGTTATCGGGCTTGGAATCCTGTTTGTGAGTATTGAATTGGCGTTTTTGGTTTCCAATATGGAAAAATTCGCCCATGGCGGATGGTTTAGTTTGTCGGTTGCGGCGGTTTTGTTTACAATGGTTTTTGCCTTTTATCAAGGGAAACGGTTGCGGAAGAAACATACCAATTTTGTATCGTTGGATGAATATATTCCAATGTTGCAAGATTTGATGAAAGATGAGACGATTCCAACTGAAGCAACGAATCTTGTGTATATGTCGATGGCGGATAATAAGAGTAAAATTGATAAAAATATCATTTATTCTATTTTCCGAAAACGCCCCAAACGCGCTGATATTTATTGGTTTGTACATGTGGATATTTTAGATGTGCCACTTGGACAATCCTATAAAGTAGATACGATAATTCCCGGAAAAGCCTTTTTTGTGCGTTTGAAATTTGGTTTTAAAGTAGAACATAAAGTCAATCGGATGTTTAAAAAAATCGTTGCAGACATGCAGGCAAACGGAGAAGTGGATGAAACAAGCCATTATCCCTCTTTGAAAAAACATGGGATTCCTGCCGATTTCAAGTTCATTTTACTAAATTCGCGGGTTTCAACAGATGATGAATTGAGCCCTTTCAATCAATGGGTGGTACGGGTGTATCGTGTTATTAAGAAATTGAGCCTTTCGACTACCGAAGATTTTGGCTTAGAAGTAGGTAATGTGGAAGTGGAAACCGTTCCGATTAATATCGCACCCTTAAAAGATTTCCATATGAAACGCGAGTAAAAAACATTTTTAAAAATAAAAAGGATAACCCATTTGTTCGTTGGGAAACTTATTTCCCGCAAATCGCGGAAAATAAATTTCCCAACGAACAAATGGGTTATAAACCCATTCGTTTCTAAAAATAGATGTAACTTTGCGCCTTATTTTTAAAAATGGGTCTGTTTCAAACAACAGATTCTTTTCTGTAACGGGTATAATTCAAGCATGAAACCCACTCCTTCTACCAATTCGAGCTACACACAGCCGAACACAGAACCCAAAACGCCCGATAATCATGGTCATTCCAACCATAACGCCCTTACGATGGGTGGCATTATGGTGACTTTAGGTATCATTTTCGGCGACATTGGCACTTCGCCGCTTTATGTGATGAAAGCGATTATCGGACATGCTGTTGTCAGTGAAGCGTTAGTGTATGGCGGCATTTCTTGCGTTTTTTGGACGTTGTTAATTATTACAACTTTCAAATATGTATATCTTGCTCTAAACATGGATAATAGAGGCGAAGGTGGTATTTTCGCCTTGTATGCCTTAGTGCGCCGTTACAAGTCGAATTGGGTGGTCTTCCCAGCGATTATCGGTTGCGCAGCCTTGATAGCGGACGGTTTTATCACGCCGCCGATATCGATTTCCTCCGCGATAGAAGGGTTGCAACAAATTTATCCTGATTTAAATACGATTCCAATTGTTGTAACCATTTTAATTGTTTTATTTGCCATCCAACAATTTGGTACCAATGTGATTGGCGCAGCTTTCGGTCCGATTATGATGATTTGGTTTGCGGTCATTGGCAGCTTGGGCGTGTATCGAATGTTAGAACATCCAAGCGTACTCATGGCGATGAATCCGATGTACGCCATTCGGTTATTAACCCAATATCCAGGTGGTTTTTGGCTTTTAGGCGGTGTTTTTTTGTGTACGACTGGTGGAGAAGCCCTGTATTCTGATTTGGGACATTGTGGCAAACAAAATATTCGAGTCAGTTGGATCTTAGTTTGGATATGCCTATTGTTGAACTATTTTGGACAAGGTGCGTGGTTAATGACGCATCATTTGGGGCAATCCTTGCCGACTTCGGTGCATGATATTGGCGTATTGTATGCGATGGTTCCGCCCGAATACTTGAAATGGGTCATCATTGTGGCGGCAGCCGCGACGATTATTGCCAGTCAAGCCTTGATTACAGGCTGTTTTACGTTGGTCAATGAGGCGATAAAATTGAAATTATGGATTAACACCACCGTTGATTATCCGTCTCAACTTAAAGGGCAAATTTACATTCCATCCATCAACTGGTTTTTGCTAATAGGTTGTTTATCAGTGATTTGGGTATTTAAAAAATCCACTAATATGGAAGCCGCCTATGGTTTAGCCATCATTTTCAATATGTTGATGACGACCATCTTGTTGTTGTATTATATGTGGATGCGGCGTTATGCGCGATGGCAAACCATCCTTTTGGGTTTTGCTTTGCTGAGTATTGAAGGCGCATTTTTGATTTCCAATATGGAAAAATTTCCACATGGCGGTTGGTTTAGTTTGACAGTTGCAGTTGTCCTTTTTTTAATGATATTTGTCTTTTATCAAGGCAAATCGTTGCGCAAAAAACATACGAATTTTGTGGCATTGGACGAATATATACCCATGTTGAAAGCATTGATGGCGGATGAAGGCATTCCGAAAGAAGCAACCAATCTCGTCTATATGTCTATGGCGGATAATAAGAGTAAAATTGATAAAAATATCATCTATTCTATTTTCCGAAAACGCCCTAAACGTGCTGATATTTACTGGTTTGTACATGTAGATATTTTAGATGTTCCGTTTGGACAGTCGTATAAAGTAGATACGATTATTCCAGGAAAAACGTTTTTTGTGCGGTTGAAATTTGGTTTCAAAGTAGAACATAAAGTCAATCGAATGTTTAAAAAAATCGTTGAGGAAATGCAGGCGAATGGCGAAGTGGATGAAAATAGCCACTATGAATCGTTGCGCCGTTTTGGTGTTCCCGCCGATTTCAAATTTATTTTATTAAATTCGCGGGTTTCAACGGATGATGAATTGAGCCCTTTCAATCAATGGGTGGTACGGGTGTATCGTGTTATTAAGAAATGGAGCCTTTCGACCACCGAAGATTTTGGCTTAGAAGTAGGCAATGTGGAGGTAGAAACGGTTCCGATTAATATCGCGCCGTTGAAAGATTTTCAGATGAAACGAGAATAATCGTATTGTTAATCAATATTTTACGAAATTAACAATTAACATCGTTTGGAGGGTTTCAAACCCTCCAAACGTTATACTAAGTGCAATAAATCAGAATTTTATACTTTTAAATATTGTATTTCCAGATTTTATATTTTTAAATACCATGATAAAAAAATATTGTTTGTTTTTGCAATTGGATTTACACCTTTTTCCCAAGAATCAAAACGCTCCGTTTCACATCGTCTAAAACGGTCACTTCGGGCAGATTGCCCCATGTTTCAAAACCAAGCCGTTCAAATAATCGAATACTCGGTGCATTATGCTCGAAAATCAACCCAACAATATTCTCAATCCCCAACAAAGGAGCTTGTGCCAAAGCAAATTCCAAAACCTGTTTGCCCAAACCTTGATGTCGCACGGTCGCATCTAAATAAATGCTCATTTCAGCTGTAATATGATACGCTGGGCGATTGTACAAATTTTGAAAACTCAACCATCCAATCGTTTGATTATCAACGTTTTCCACCACCCAAAGGGGGCGTGTTGCAGGGTCATGTTCATCAAACCATTTATAGCGACTTTCGACGCTAATCGGTTCAAGGTCAGCAGTGACCATGCGCGATGGCACGACCGAATTGTATATTTCAACGATTTTCGTTAAATCTGTTTTTTTAGCAATTCTAAATTTCATTTTTTAAACAATTTGTAATGATAAAATGGAAAAATTTAACACATTATAGGTGTGTTTAAGATGTCTAATCGTTAAAAATGTTGCAAAGAAACAAGGTTTTTTTTAAAATATTATATCGTTTTGTAAAAAAAAACAAAATTATCTATCTTTTTTAACCCTAAAACAACTTCAAACAGGGATTTAATCTTGCGAAAAAGAGCATTATTAAAATAACATATTCTTAAAACATTTTTGTAAAAAAAACCATAACAAATTCCATCAAAACGTTGTTTAAACAAATAAAAAAGCGAAATCTTTTTCGTACCTTTGCAAGATGAAAGAAGCTATTGATACACCCGAAGTTAAAGCCATCAATTCAAGCGATTATGGCGCGGACAACATTACGGCACTCGAAGGCTTAGAGGCTGTCCGACTCAGACCGAGTATGTATATCGGTTCCACCGATATTGCAGGCTTGCACCACTTGGTTTGGGAAGTCGTGGATAACTCCATCGACGAGCATTTGGCAGGTCATTGTACTCATATTGAGACGATTATACATGCTGATAATTCTATAACTGTTAAAGATAATGGGCGCGGTATTCCGACGGGTATCCACTCAAAATCGGGCAAATCTGCCTTAGAAGTCGTCTTGACTGTCCTGCATGCGGGCGGCAAATTCGATAAAGATACCTATAAAGTATCAGGTGGTTTGCACGGAGTTGGGGTTTCCTGTGTGAATGGTTTGTCGGAGTATTTGCGGGCGGAAATCCACCGCGAAGGCAAGATTTTTGTCCAAGAATATGCTTATGGCAAACCGTTAGGCGCGATGCAAGTTACAGGCGTTTCGACTACGAACGGGACGATTATTACGTTTCGCCCTGATAAAACCATTTTTTCGGAAACGATTTATAAACACGATACGTTAGCGGCTCGGATGCGCGAATTGTCGTTTTTGAATGCTGGTTTAATCCTCAAACTCATTGATGAGCGCGTTGATTCACATGGTGAAAATTATTCATCTAAGGAATACGTTTCGCAAGAAGGATTGAGTGGTTTTGTCAAGTTTTTGGACGAATCGCGTCAAAAATTGATTGATAAACCCATTTTTGTCAAGGCAAAAGAGGATGATGTGGAAGTAGAAGTGGCGTTGTCGTACAATACGGGTTTTAGTGAAAATGTTTTTTCATATGTAAATAACATTCATACGCGGGAAGGTGGAACCCATGTTTCTGGTTTCAGACGGGCATTGGCGCGGACTTTCAAGCAGTTTGGGGATGATAATGGTTCATTTAAGAAAATCAAAGAGACGATTTCGGGCGATGATTTTCGGGAAGGGTTGACGGCAGTGGTTTCCGTCAAAGTGCAAGAACCGCAATTCAAAGGGCAGACGAAAGGCGAATTAGGCAATTCTGAAGTATTGGGCATTGTGAGTCGGGCATTAGGCGATGCGTTGAAATATTGGTTGGAAGAGCATTTATCCGAAGCTAAAAAAATCATGGATAAAGTGATTTTATCGGCTTCGGCGCGACACGCGGCGCAAAAAGCGCGGGAAATGGTGCAGCGCAAAACGGTTTTAATGGGTGGTGGTTTACCAGGTAAGTTGTCCGACTGTTCTTCTAAAAACCCGAAAGAGTCTGAAATCTTCTTGGTTGAGGGCGATTCGGCGGGTGGAACGGCGAAACAAGGGCGTGATAGACACACGCAAGCGATTTTGCCGCTTCGAGGCAAGATTTTAAATGTCGAAAAAGCATTGGAACATCGGATTTATGAAAATGAAGAAATTAAAAATATTTTCACGGCGTTAGGGGTTCGGATTGCCGAAAATGAACATGGTGAACGGTATTTGAATATTGAAAAATTGCGTTATCATAAAACGGTGATTATGTGTGATGCCGACGTAGATGGCAGTCACATTACGACGCTGATATTAACTTTTTTCTTTAGATATATGAAAACATTGGTTGAGCAAGGTTATATTTATATTGCCGCGCCGCCTTTGTATCGGGTCGCAAAAGGGAAACAATTCCGCTATTGTTGGAATGAGGAGGAACGAAAAGAAGCTATTGCCACCTATGCGGGCGGCAAAAATGACGATAGTGTGAAAGTTCAACGCTATAAAGGGCTTGGTGAGATGAATTCCGAACAACTTTGGGAGACTACAATGGATCCACAATCTCGGATTTTGCGCCAAGTCACGATTGAAGATGCGATTGAAGCAGACCGTGTTTTCTCCATGTTGATGGGCGATGAAGTGCCGCCGCGCCGCGCTTTCATTGAAGCGAATGCGCGTTATGCAAAAGTGGATGCTTAACTTTTTTGTCATTCCGTAGGAAACTTTTTTCTACGGAATGACAAAAATTAAAATCACGAAAATCCAATGAAAAAAAGTCTCGAATCCTATAAAAATTTTGTGATTCAAATCGCTACGCCATACAGTATGGGTACTGGTTTTTATTTGAAATCGGCTGATTTGATTGTAACGAATTACCATGTCGTGGAAGGCAATGCGCAAGTTGCGGTCGAAGGCAATGGGATGAAAATGCAAATTGTGCCTGTGATTTACACGGATGCGCGGTATGATTTGGCGTTTTTGCAAACGCCGCCGCAACATCATTTGGCAGAAGTGCGCTTGGGCAAAGGTTCTATTTTGAAACCAGGCGATACGGTGGTTGCGGTTGGACATCCTTTTGATTTGAAATATTCGTTTACGAAAGGCATTATTTCCAATCCCAATCATATTGTAAATGAATTACATTATTTACAACATGATGCTGCGATTAATCCCGGCAATTCTGGCGGTCCTTTATTGAATGACGCGGGCGAAGTGATTGGTGTGAATACGTCGATTATTGCCAATGCGAATACGATTGGTTTTTCGTTATCGGCAGATTATTTGGAAGAAACCATTCAAGAATATTTGGCGGGCAACCGCGAAACAGGAACCCGTTGTCATTCGTGCTCCAATATTGTTTTTGAAAGTACGATTGATGGCGAATATTGTCCTGATTGTGGGGCAAAAGCCAAATTACCTTCTGTCGCGCCTGCGTATGAACCTGAAGGCGTGAGTCGTATCGTGGAAGGCATGTTGACGAAAGCCGGTTTTGATGTTCGATTGTCTCGGCGGGGGCCCAGTGGTTGGGAAATCAAGAAAGGCAGTGCGCAAATCGATATGGCTTATCATGCGCAAACGGGCTTAATCATGTGTGATGCACACCTTTGTACATTACCCAAAAAAAATATACAACCTTTATACGAATACTTGTTGCGCCAGAATTATGAAAACAATGGTTTTCAATTCAATGTAGTGGGGCAGGATATTGTATTGTCTTTATTGATTTATGACAAATATTTGAATGAAGAAGTTGCCTTAGAGTTACTAAAAAATTTGTTTGAAAAAGCAGATTATTATGACAATATTTTGGTTGAAAAGTATGGCGCAGCTTGGAAAACAGCACAACAAGCGTGATAGTTATACACTTTGCGTTGGGTGATTTTTGCGATAGGATGGATGTACGGATTTCACGGATTTTCACAAGATTTTCACGGATTGAGAGTTGTAAAATCCGTGAAAATCTCGTGAAAATCCGTTGAATCCGTACATCCATCACCCTCTTTTTCTTTTTGTCATGTACTAAGAAAAAAATCCAAAGAATCCAAATCTAACTATTTCACCAAAATTTTCTCTAAATCATACGCAACTGCCTCTTCCCAAGTCACCATCGCATTAAAAAACTTGATTTTTGAAAAATTTTGAATCTCATTTTTTAAAATATCTCGCGGTTTAATGATTTCTCTATCCAATAAAAACGCTCGTCTCGTGCCAAGCAATAACGGCGTTGCAGGAGTCAACCATTTTAAACCATTCCAAAGGGCAACATTCGTGTAAGTCGTATCGGTCAAAAGTCCTTTTTGAACAATCAAAACCTCATCTGTTTGTGCGCGGGTTTTCAAGGCTTCCAAAGCCGTTCTATTTGCAAATTTTAAATCATATTTTAAATAATTATCTTCTATAATCTTAACAGAATCAATGGATTTGATTTCATAAGGCATGAATTCGATTTGTTCAATCTCGCGCTGATACAAGACGCGACATTTTACAATCGGCGCAGTTGCCAACCGCGCTTGTTTCAAACAGGCTTTTTCAAATGCCAATTTAATCGTTTTATCAACGCCTTGTAACGGATGTTTATGTCGCCATACGCGTTTACGCGCTGTGTGCATCCGCGTCAAGTGGTACGTCAAAAGCGGCAATTCACCGTTTTCCATCCGAATCGTTTCGAGCAATTGTAATTGGGACATATATTTTGTCAATTAATTCTTGATATTCAGCCGCCGCATCACTAAAAATTGTAATACCACCGCCACTTTTAAATACTTCTTGTTTATTCCTTTATTCGATGAAGTTGCAAAAAGAGTGCAAAGGAACGCAAAAAAAATGATTTACCCAAACATTCATTATCTTTGCTCCATAAAACCATTTTATCACCAAACAACTACTTATGAAAAATTTGCCAATTAGCATGCAAAGTTTATCTAAAATATACGAAAATAATGCTATATATGTAGATAAAACGCCATTGATTCATCAATTCATATCGGTAAGTGGTGCTTATTTTCTATCGCGCCCGCGTCGTTTCGGCAAATCATTGTTGGTTTCAACGCTTAAAGAACTTTTTGAGGGCAATAAAATATTGTTTAAAGACCTTTGGATAGAAGATAATTGGGATTGGTCGCAAAAAAATCCTGTCATCCATATTTCTTTTGCTTCGTTGGATTATCAAGGATTGGGCTTGACCCAAGCGATTATTCAAGAGCTTGAAAAGCAAGCTACTTTACATGGTTTTAGTTTAAAAGGCAAAACGATTAAAAGTTGTTTTAAAGAACTTTTAAATCTTTTGTATCAAAAAAAAGGAAAAGTGGTTCTATTGATAGACGAATATGATAAACCCATTATAGAATATTTGGAAGATAATTATATCAAACAAGCAAAGTTGAATCAAAAAGTTTTAAAAATATTTTATTCTGTGTTAAAAGATGCAGAGCCAATTTTGCGCCTAATATTCATTACAGGTGTATCTAAGTTTGCAAAAGTATCTATTTTCTCCGATTTGAATCATTTACACGACCTTACGTTAGACATAAAGTACAGTACTTTAACGGGTTATACACAAACAGAATTAGAATATTATTTTAAAGATTATTTACATATTATTAAAAATGATTTAAATATATTGCATGAACAATTGATTGAACAAATGCGTATTTGGTACAATGGATTTAGCTGGGATGGAGTAAATCTTGTTTATAATCCATTTGGTACTTTAACTTTTTTACAACAAAAAGTTTTTAGAAATTATTGGTTTTCGAGTGCAACACCGACTTTTTTGTTGGAACAAATGAAAAAACAAGGTCAGTTTGTAATGGAAAATTCCAAAGTAGATGCTTCTTTTTTAGAAAAATCGGATTTGGATAATATTGATGTGGTTCAATTATTATTCCAAACAGGTTATCTGACGGTTCGGAAATTGGATGTAATGACGGGCGATATGGTGCTGGATTACCCGAATAAGGAGGTGCGCGATAGTATGTATCGATTTTTGTTGCGACAATTAGCACGCGGTTCGCGCCGCGCCAATTCTGGTATCACGATGGATGATTTACAAGATGCTTTTGAAACTCGAAATTTGGCTCGTGTGAAAACGATTATCAATACTTTTTTGGCAGATTTGCCGAGTGAAGTGTTTAAAATCAAATCAGAAGGCATTTATCATGGTATGATACATATTGTTTTTAAATATCTTGGAACGTATATTCAAAGTGAAGTGCATTCCTCTTTTGGGCGTGCAGATGCTGTAGTTCAAACCGATACAGATGTGTTTATTTTTGAATTTAAATTCAATGAAACTGCCGCAATCGCTTTGCAACAAATTCTAACCAATCGTTATGCAGAAAAATATCGCGCTTCGGGCAAACGAATTACAGGTATTGGGGTCAATTTCAATGAACAGCAACGCACGATTGAAGATTGGCAAAGTGATTTAATTTAAAAAAAGAGTAATGTATTTTTAATGTTATTTTTTTTGAATAAAACTTTCGTTTAAAACGACCGTTGAACAACTGAACATCGTTTTTGTAAGGGGCAAAACCATGTCACTAATTCAGCAATCCATGCCATCGAATTAGGTGAATTTTCACGGACAACTCAAATTTTTTCCATTTTTTCTATCAAATAAACCATCTATTAAAAACTAAGCACACTTTTTGTGATGCAGGTTTTTACATGAGATGCTTTTGCAATTTTCCCATTTTTTGTTTTAATGTTAATTTTTTAACTTTTTAAAGAAACTTGTGTTTCAAAACCAATAAAAAGCGTAATTTCGTGTAGCAAAAAGTTGAAACTATCGATGAACACGTTTTTTAAATCAAAAATTCATGGATATAAATGAATTTATAATACCTTTTGCCCTTAAATCAGTCGCAAAAGCTGCTAAACGTCATGAATCGAAGAATCGTTTTTTTTAAAATTAAAACAAACCATCGCACCAGCGCAATACTATGATTTACTGCCCAAAATGTCACACGCAACTCGTGGAGAGTGCGAATTATTGCCACCATTGCGGCAATCGAGTGGATACTGCCATTGCATTCTGTACCAGCTGTCAAAAACAGAATCCGGCAGATGCGGCGCGCTGTTATGTGTGCGATATTCCGCTTAAAACATTGGATTTGAATGATTTAAATCATCGTCGTCCCTATTTGGTCTTGACACTGAATGATGCAGACATCTTGGAAGATGAACTGAAATCGATGTTTTTTAGGGTGATGCGCGAGCAAATTGAGCCGTTGAATCCTGATAAATATACACAATATTTAGAAATGTTTTATACGAAAAATTTCAATAAAACAGTGGATAGACGGACGCAACAGTTGGCGGAAATGACGGTGGAAAAGCATGTGGAAAGCAATATGGCTTCTGCAACGATGCTTGAAAAACAATTGGAATATGAGATGGAGGGATTGGCTCAATATCACATTATTCACAATTGTCCAGAGTTGTTGTCGTTTAAGTTGCCTAAGCAAATTTTGAAATATGAACATGCTAATTCGGGAAATATTGCGTCTGGGAAGGTGTCTTTGCGGGAGATGATTGCGGATTATTTGGATTTAGGGCAGGAGCGATTGCGGGTTTATCACGATTTTATCAAAATGCCCGAACAAAAATTGAAAAATGCGACGTTGAGTTTCTTACAAGCGGGTCGAAAAGAAACGATTTATTTTATATGTGATTTAAGTTTATTAGGCAATTGTCGAGATGGGTTTGCGATGACGGAATTTGGGATTTACTGGAAGCCGCCGATGGACAAACCAAAACGACTTTATTATCATCAACTGCAAAAAATTGAGCGAAAACGCAATTATTTGAGCATTAATGGTCACTTTTTCAACGTCAATCCAAGTATGAACGTGAAAATGATGATGCTTTTGAACAAATTGCGCCGTATCTATACATAGTCTGAATTAGGATTTTTAGGATGGATAAAATTTTTTTAGGATTTCATCCTAAAAAAATCTTATCCATCCTAAAAATCCTAATTCAAACCTTAATTCGTCGTAATATTATTATTATAAAATAATTTTCTATCTGAATTGATAAAATATTTGTTTTGAAAAAACGCAACGCTATAATACGCATTCACTATATCTGGAAAATTCGTTGGACTATCATATTTAATTTGCTTTATATTCAATAAAACACTATCTCCTACTGCATACCGTGAACCAGTTGCTTTTTGGGAAAATACATAATTACCTGCGGTCTCCGTAAAACGTAGATTGCTCGGTCGTCCGCGCAACCAAGAACGCCCATTATCAGATGTGTAGAAAAAATCATACGTCCCAAAACCAGTCGCAAAAACACGCCCTTCTTTTTGGAAAAAATCCAACGTCCAATGCGGGAAAAATTGACTCAATTGCCCTTCTTGACTGATGCGAAACGCGCCATCTTCCGTTGCCAAATAAAAGAAATCTCTAATAAATCGACAACTTTCAATCTTGCCATTCGTGCCAAGTATTTGTGGTTGTATGGCAACCCGTTTATAGAGTTTAATCGAATCTATATCATTGCCAGAGCCGTTATTATAAATATTAAAAATCATAATTTCAACATGTGGAATCCCCAAAGTGCCTTGATAAACAACGCCCGGAAGAAAATATTTCGTGCCTTCTGCGTTATACGCGCCTGTAAAACGGATTTTTCGACGCTCCGCTACGAAGGTTTCAGACGGGCGCACCAAATCGGTTGAGTACAATCGTTTAACAACTTGCGCATTCCGAACGCAGTGAAATTCATAAACATCGCGGTTATCGGCTCCTTGCAAGGCGCGAAAAAATGTATTTTCGGACAAAACAGGCGCACCAATTGGGGTGCGATTGGCTTGCAAACTTCGTTTTTCGACCAAAAGTTGTTGATGACTCAATCGAATAAATTGATTTTCGGTAATCGCCAATAGTTCCACAGGCGTTGCATAAAGGCTAAGAATCGTGCGTTCTGCATGGATACCTGTGACTTCGTGCCATTTGTCATCGGTCACAATCGGTTGAACGGGCGTATCGGAACGGCGTTCCAAAGGTAAACACGCCGTAAAAAAAAGGCTCAAACTCAATATCCAAAAACGAGTTGTGTTAGTCATGGTGAAGTAGTGAAAAAATATTTCGTTTGTTGTTTTGTTAAAATCAGTAATTTATGTATTGCAATAAAAAAATATGAAATTAGGAGGAATTTAAACCGCAATGTACGTTTTTTTTGGGTAAACGGTCTTCTTTTTTAAGATTTTTTTATTTTCATAAAAAAAACAAATATGAATAAAGTAATTTTACGGCACGATTTTAATATTATTATAAAAGTGATGTATTAAATCTAAAAGAAATGAATTTCCCCCCTTTTCTCCCAACAGCAGTGGCGGAAGTAGGCAACAATTTAAACGTTTAACTCAGTTGAAATACCGTTCTTCCCTGGTGGAAACGGTGTTTTTGGAAAACGGAGTTGCTTTTCTTTACACCAAATTTGCTGAAAGCCATCGTTTTGAAACTTTTTTGTGTTTATTTTGAAACGATGTAGTCCCCTCTGTGCGTAGAAATGCGATACAGAGGGGATGTTTTTTTGATAAAATTGTTTAGCAACCTGCTCATTATTTCGCTCACGCTGTATCTTTGCATCGAAATTGTTGTTCAAAACCTAAATTGACAACATTTAAATCATTAATTATCAACCTTTTATGAAAAAAGCATTGTTCATTGACCGCGACGGAACGCTTATCGTAGAGCCGCCGATTGATTTTCAAATTGATTCTCTTGAAAAATTGACTTTCATCCCCAAAGTATTTCGTTTTTTGGGCAAAATCGCCCGCGAAATGGATTACGAATTGGTCATGGTCACGAATCAAGATGGACTTGGAACGCCCTCTTTTCCAGAAGCCGATTTTTATCCTGCCCATCAAAAAATGGTAGAAGCCTTTGAAAATGAAGGGATTACATTTAATGAAATTGTGATAGATCGCACTTTTGAAGCGGATCATGCGCCGACTCGAAAACCGCGAACTGGTTTACTCACACATTACATGACAGGCGCATATGATTTGAAAAATTCTATCACGATTGGCGATAGAATTACCGATG
>JBDLWG010000181.1:0-8181 GCA_039804385.1 Bacteroidota bacterium | reverse complement strand
GGCATCAATAGAGAGCTGACTCAATCCGATGATGGAAAGAATTAAACTAAAAAGTTTCATAAAATTTATAAACATGCTTTTTTAGAAAATATAATGACGATGCAAATATATAACTTTTTTGCGTGTATTCTTGCTTTTAAAAAGGATCAATTTTTTTACATCTATCCATAAGGTTTGGGAAAAAGGAAAAGTTCAGAGGATTGTACCCTCTGATAAGTAGTTGAAATTAAAGAATTGATAAAAATTTACATATGCTAAAAGATTGATTTTCAAGGCATTATAACGTTTGGAGGATTTCAAACCCTCCAAACGTTGTAGTCGATTCTTTAAATTTAACTACTTAACGCGAGTCCATCAACGTTAAAAACTAAAATCATCCACACTATCCAACCATTTTTCCAATTCGCCTATCACGCTCGCCACACAACCGTCTTCAAAAGGCGATTGCAGATTTGCGAGTTTGACCAATTCGGTAAAGGATTGCGTCCCACTCGCCCGACACAACCGCGTATAATCTGCCCAAGCGGTTTTATGATTTTCGCGGTCTTTTTTCCAAAATTGGAAAGCGCAAATCTGCGCCAATGTATAATCAATGTAGTAAAACGGATGTTGAAAAATATGATTTTGTTTATGCCACCAACCGCCACTTTCCAAAAAAGCATTGCCATCATAATCTCGGTGTGGCATGTATTTTTTTTCAATCGCCCGCCAAGCCGCATTGCGTTCTTGCGGAGATGCTGTTGGATTTTCATACACAAAATGTTGAAACTCATCAACCGACACGCCATAAGGCAAAAATAAAATCGCACTCGTCAAGTGTTCATAATGATATTTGGGCGTATCCGCGCCAAAAAACAGGGGCATCCAGGGCCAAGTGAAAAATTCCATACTCATCGAATGGATTTCCGCCGCTTCGGTGGTGGGCCAATTGTATTCGCCAATCGACGTTTTTCGCCCCGAATAGACTTGAAACGCATGCCCGATTTCATGGGTCAACACATCAATATCACCACTTGTCCCATTAAAATTAGAAAATATATAAGGAGCTTTGTACTTGGGAATATAGGTGCAATACCCACTTGGATATTTGCCTTCTTTGTTGACCAAATCCATCAAATCGTTGTTTTTCATCATTTGAAAAAACCGATTGGTGTCGCTTGAAAGTTCCGCATACATCTTTTCCGCCCCGTTCAAGATGAACTGCGCATCTCCTTTGGGAGTCGGATTGCCCGATGTAAACTTAAAATCTTCATCATAATATTTCAATTTATCCAATTTCAATCGTTGTCGTTGTCGTTCCAAGAGTTTTTGCGCCAAAGGGACAATTAATTCCAACACTTGTTTGCGATAATTGGCGACCATTTTAGCATCATAATCGGAACGCATCATCCGCGCATAACCCAATTCGATAAAGTTTTCATAACCCAATGTTTTCGCCATTTTATGGCGCACTTGAACTGATTTATCATAAATATCGCCTGTTTTCTCCGCATTTTCCTCAAAAAAACGCCATTTGGCTTCACTGGCAGCTTTGCGAGTGGCTCGATTCTGCCCGCATTCTAAGACTTGAATCCCATAAATATTATATTCTTTTCCTTCAAATGGGATTTTAGCCGCCGATTTCACTTTGACATATTCGCCCGACAATTTATTTTCAGCTTGCAAATCGGTCAAGATAGCGGGTTGAAAAGTGGTCAAAGCCAATTGCGCAAGGTTGAATAATTGCTTCCCATGCCGCACTTCCAAGTCGGCGCGAAATGGCGAAATCACCAATTTTTGATAATATTCATTGATAAACGACTCAAAACGCGGTGTATTTTCATCAAAAAAGGCTTGTTCCGCCTCATAGAAAGGATCTCGCGTATCGGTCGTATGCCGAATGTAACACAAGTTGAGCATCGTGCTAAACTCATTTCGGAGGCGATTGATGCCTGTAAGCGCTTTGTTGGCAGCTTCTGCGTCAGGAGCGTTGCCCAAAGCAGCGACTTGTTTTTGGAACCTTGCAGCAAGGCGTTCCATGTCAGGTCGCTTGTAGGTATAGTCGGTAAATTTCATAAATCGTGATTTTTTAAGAAAAGTTTGGCAATGATGGTGCTAATTTCTGACTTTTTGAAAAAAAATCAGTTATTTGTAGTCGATAAGTTTATTTCTCGACTAAGGTTTCCACAAACCTTATTTGTAGGAACACTACAAAGTTTGTTATACGTTTATGTATAGGAAAACTTTTAGATTTTTTATTTGTTGTCATCTTAGTACATGACAAAAAAAATGGATGTACGGATTTCACGGATTTTCACGGATTGGTACGGATTTTTTCAAAAAAAATCCGTGAAATCCGTGAAATCCGTACATCCATCTTTCTTGTCATCTACTAAGTGTTATCATCTAAAATTACAAAAATGATGAATTTTAATTTACAACCTACTTTGGCAGATGCAGTCGTTCGACTCGAACCATTGCAAGTAGATGATTTTGAAAAACTATATGTAGTTGCCTCAGACCCAATGATTTGGGAACAACATCCTAATAAAGACCGTTATCAAAAAGAAGTCTTTGCGAATTTTTTCAAAGGCGCGGTGGAGTCGAAAGGTGCGTTTCTGATTTACGATGTTCAGACGGGCGCACTCATTGGCAGTACGCGGTATTACGAATTAGACGAAACTGCCAAATCTATTGCAATTGGCTACACCTTTTTGGCACGCAGTCATTGGGGAACGACTTATAATCGTTCTGCCAAACTTTTATTGGCAAAACACGCTTTTCAGTATATAGACACCTTGATTTTTCATATTGGGTCGAATAATATTCGGTCACAAAAAGCAATTGCCAAATTGGGCGTTCAAAAAATAGGTGAATTAGAAATGAAATATTATGGCGAAAAGTCATTAATGAATTTCGTATATGCGGCACATAAAGCCGATTGGGTTCTCTGAAATAGACTTTGTGTTGTGTTTTAAAACAAAAATAGATGTTAGAAAATCAGAATAACCCACTTTTCCAACCTGTTGCGTCCCTCATCAGCCGCGATTTTGAATTAGCGACTCAACAACCGCGAGATATAGCTGCGTTTTTAGCTTATCTCGCCGACGTGATTGCGTATATGTTGGAACATCAAACCGACAAATTGTTTGGATTGATGTATCGGTTGGATATTGATGAATATAAAATCCAAATCGTACTGGCTCCCTTTCATCCCGAACCGCCTCCTGTTGGTTTGGCGCGCTTGGTTTGGGAGCGTCAATTGGAACGGGTGCGGACTCGAAAAACATATACCAGCCCCCCCGTAGAAGATGAATGGCGGTTTTAAATCAAGCATTTATATATCATAATTTATTATAAACCAACCCTTCATGTAATTCGTAACCCAAAAGATATAATTTTACTTTAAAAATATTTTTTTACCAATAGTCCCTTTTTTTTCCTGTAACTTTGTAATCAAGATTAGCCTCGCCGCTACGATACACCGTTTGGAGGGTTTGAAACCCTCCAAACGGTTCAAAGCGATTCAATGTTTTGCAAATTTACCTTGTCACAATATCAGAAAAAAAGCTCCATTTTAGAGCATTTAAATTTTATTGAGCAAATGGCACGATTTATGAATTTCAAGTGTTATCTTAGGAAAAGATTTTTTTACTAAAATCGAATCTATCTATTTTGTTTTAAAAAAACAGACCGTGAATAACAAACCATTTTGGAACTGATTAAAGTGTATTACATAAGTACATTCAAACCAATAAATTAAATGTTAGATTTTTTTTCTACCTATTCCAAAATCGAGAACCCGACTTTGGAGATGGTGCTATTTACATTCATCTTATCTTTTTTACTCTCCGCGTTAATCGCCTTTACGTATGAAAAAACGACGTTTAGCACCGTTAGGCATTATGGCTTGATGCAAACATTCATCCTCAGCGCATTGATTGCAACAATGGTTTTGCAAGCCATTGGAGATAATGTTGCTTCTGGATTGGGCATGTTAGGCGCGTTGACGGTGGTTCAATTCCGAACCACATTGCGCAATCCCCGCGATATGATTTTTGTGTTTGCTGCCTTAGGTGCGGGCATTGCGTGCGGATTGTATGGCTGGCGGATTGCCATTCTTGGTACGCTGTTTTTTTGTACGGTGGCTTTTTTAATTCGTTTTTCGCCCTTTCATTTCTCTCATTTGCCGATTTGGAATCTGAAATTGAAAGGCGAAGATTGGGTTTTTCTAAGTGATGATTTTAAACAAATTATGTCAGAATATTGCAAATATGAGACGTTGGAAGGCGTTGAACGCGATAAAGATAGTAGTAAAATTTATCATTTTAGTGTCATGCTGAAAAGCGAAAATCAACAACGAGACTTGTTTAAAGCCTTTGGCTATTTAAAAATTAATGTCTATACATTCAATCGAAAAAAAGATAAATAATTTTTTTTAAAATTACAAACGCTATGAAATTCAATATCTTATACGCACTTTGGGTTTTATTGTTTGGGTTCAGTATTTGGCTTGTTTATGGATTTTCCAATAAAGCGGCTATCGAATTATTTGGAACCGCAGAAACAGAAGGGCAAGTATTGAGTTACGAATATCCCATTTTAGTGCGGCAAATTAAGGTGCGCACAGGCGATGCCGTCCACAAAGGCGATACGCTTTTAGTAGCCATTCGACCCGATTTAGACAAACAATCTGTTTTAAAATTTGGTGAATTGCAACAAGATATGGCAGCAAAACAAGCCTCCAAAGAAGACATCCGCAATGAAATTGAAAAATTGACGAGCGAACATCAATCTAAAATTAATAATTTGAAAACGGATATTCAATTATTGGAAGCTGAAGAAGCCGCACAATCGGATTTGCGCCAATTGGTTTCCAATGAAAGAAATACAAAAAGTTTGTTATTAGATAAGATTCAGTTGTTGGAAAACACGATTCGGAATGAAGAAAGGCGTTTTCGGACGCAATTGCGGCAATTGCAAGTGCAAGAAACGGCAATTGCGGTGGTGCATGATACCAAAATGCAAGCGGTTCACCAAGAAATGTCCTTTATGAAAGACGCACAATCCAAGTTGGTTTTGCGTGCGCCGATGGATGGTTTTATTGAAAATGTAACGGTTTTTGAGAACGAAACGACTTCGCAATACAAGGGTTTGCTCAAAATCAACCCTAAAATGCCTGATAAAGTTAAAGGTTTTTTACCTGAAGCGTCCGAAGCCTTGTATCGGATGGGCGATACGGTGCAATTGCGTTCTTCGACGCGTCCGACGGTGCTGCATTCGGGGATTTTGGTGGGTACTGCGCCACAATTAGTCGAATTGCCCCTGCGGTTGCGCAAAATGCAGGAAATCAAGGCTTGGGGGCGCGAAGTATATATTAAATTGCCACCACAGAATGAATTTTTTATTGGAGAGAAGGTGTTGATTACCTTGAAAAATATCAAATAGTCTTACAATCATTTAACAAAACTTGTAATCATGCTTGGAAAAACAACCCTAAAAGTGAATTTGCTTTTAGAAAACAACAAAAAATTATTATTTTTAGCACAAACGAACCAAAATGGGGGGCGTTTCGCGCTCATTGGCGGAAAACCAGATACTAAGGAGTTTGCCGTTTCCACCTTAGTACGCGAAGCGCGAGAAGAGACTGGCATCGAAATTCAAGAAGCGGATTTGCGTTTAGTACACGTTTTACAGGAGCAGAAAAATAAAAAAACTCAAATTGTTTTGTTTTTCAAAACAAAAAACTGGGAAGGAGAGGCGAAATCGGCTGAACCTAAGAAATTTAAAGAAGTTTGTTGGTTTTCGTACCTCAATCTGCCCGAAAATATGAATCCAATCACGCGCCGTGTCATCGAACGCATTTATGAAGGGGAGGCTTTTACAGCCGTCGATACGCGAGAAGTGTCGCAAGAAGTGGATTTTACGCCTGTTTTGGAAGCGGCGGATATGGTTTGATGGTTTTCAATCCCGAAGGGATATCACTTTGGTAGCTTCAAATAAGGTTTGGGGTCACGTCGCGAGAGGGGATAGAGAGCGATGAATTTGATTTTTGATTTTTTTTTACAAAAAAAAAATCAAAAATCAAATTCATCGCTCTCTGGAAGGTTTTTTTATCCCAAACCTTATTTGTGGGAACAGTAGGATATTAAAATACATTAATTATTTTATAATTTATTCATAACCAATTACGATACAACATGTTACGTTCAACGCTTTGTTTCATAGCGTGTTTCTGCGGGATAACGGTGCGTGGAAGTTGCGCTGGAGAAGACCCGATTCGATTGTCTGTAAAAGAGGTGTTGGCGAGTGCAGAAAAGGAACGCCGCATCTTGGCTGGGCAACAAACCCTGCAATTTATGAATGGGTTGAATTATCGGTTGCCTATCGTCAAAAGTTTGGGATTGCGCTATGGCGCGGAGGATGTGTCCCAAGCCAAACAACAATATGGTATTGCATTTTCATTCAATACATTTGCCAAAATTCGAGCGCAGGAAAAGGTGCGACAAGCCCAATTTGATTTATATCAAACTAAAAACGATGTGTTATTAGTTCAAATTGTTAAAGAAAGATATTTAAATATTTCTAATGTTTTTTATACACAACTCGAATTGGCGAAACAACAACGGTTGGATTCGCTGCTGCATACGCGGAATGCAACCTTGAAATTGGCATTGCAAAAAGGACTCACCGTCAAAGTGAAGGATTTGGTGGAAACGGAGGAACACCTCAAAACCGTGCGTACCAATATTATGGAGCTCCAAAATAATTTGAAAACGGGGTATCAACAAATCCAAGAATATGTCGGTGTGCAACATGAAGTGGCATTGAATTTCAATGATTTTATCAGCGTTTCAAAAGTCGAAATGATTGTTAACTCGTTGAAAATCAATCATTCCCGCAATGCGCCCGAGTTGCGCGCTTTCCAACATAAAATCAATTTGGTGCAATCGGAGTTGAAATTGGAGGAAGCCAGTTTCAATTCTTTTTTTGACAATTTCCAATTGAATTATTCGACCAAAGCGGGCAGTGATTTTTCGGGCAAAGATTTTGGGATTCGGTTTGGGGTGAATATTCCCATTAAAGGCAATTTCCGTCCCAAACAAAATGAATATTTATTGGATATGAAATTGGTTGAAAATGAATACCAATTCGCCACTTTTGAACAAGACCGCCTTATCAAATTCCAAATTTTAAAGGTCGAAAACCTCCTCAAAGCCTTAAAAACGGTTACAGAACAAGCCAATCAAGGATTGGCAAAAACGATGTTGGAAAATTCGGCAGTTTCTATGCGGTTGACCGCAGCCGATATTATTGATTTAAAAATACTTCAACACGAAAAAGAAGCAGATTTGGTTAAAATGAACCATGAATTAGTACGGGAGTATCTTGTTTTATTGGAATTGACGGGCGATTTGGCATACGCGCCTTTGAAAAATTATTTGAGTAATCAATTAGAAAAATATTGAATGTGGGTTTTCGGTTACACTTTTTCCGCAGAATCAAAAATCCCGAAGGGATGACACTTCGGTAGCTACAAAAGGGTCATCCCTTCGGGATTTTTGGATGCTGTGGAACGGATCATCCCCAAAAATCCGTGAACATTCGCCCAATCCGCGTCATCCGCGTTCCAATTGTACCCAAAACTATCGTGCGTGAGGTATAGTAGTCGAGAAATAAATTTCCCAACTACTAAATGGGTGAAAACTTGTTAATTTTCTGGATAGAACTGTATCTTTGTATCGAAATTGTTGTTGAAAACCTAAACTTTCAACATTTAAACCATTAATTATCAACATTTTATGAAAAAAGCATTGTTCATTGACCGCGACGGAACACTCATTGTAGAGCCGCCGATTGATTTTCAAATTGATTCCCTTGAAAAATTAACTTTCATTCCCAAAGTATTTCGCTTTTTGGGCAAAATCGCCCGCGAAATGGATTACGAATTGGTCATGGTCACGAATCAAGATGGACTCGGAACGCCCTCTTTTCCAGAAGCCGATTTTCATCCTGCCCATCAAAAAATGGTAGAAGCCTTTGAAAATGAAGGGATTACATTTAATGAAATTGTGATAGACCGCACTTTTGAAGCGGATCATGCGCCGACTCGAAAACCGCGAACTGGTTTACTCACACATTACATGACAGGCGCATATGATTTGAAAAATTCTATCACGATTGGCGATAGAATTACCGATG
>JBDLWG010000180.1:0-5359 GCA_039804385.1 Bacteroidota bacterium | reverse complement strand
ATTCACTAAATCTTCGTGCTTTGAATTAGGCATGAAGGACGATTCGGAATCCGAATCGTCCTTCATGCCTAATTCAAAATAAGGGATTGCATCACTTGAATTTTAATACTACAAAAATCCTTTTTTTTATGAAAAATATCCTTTCAACCCTTTTTATGGGGGTACTTTCCATGATTTTCGCCGTCCAAACACAGGCGCAAGGCATCAGCATCAATGAAGACCCTATCATCACGCGCATGATGGAGACGTATATGAATGCAAATAAAGCGACGCAAGTGATTGAAGGCTTCCGCATCCAACTGACGGCAACGACCGACCGCGTGAAAATGGATGGTACGGTCAATGTGTTCAAAGCCAAATATCCAGGCGTTTTTGTCGATTGGGTGCATGCCAAACCGTATTATAAGGTCAAAATTGGGGCATTTGCGTCGAGAGCCAATGCAGACCGTTATTTAAAAAGCATCAAAGTGGATTATCCAGACGCGTATGTCGTGCAGGATAAGGTCAAATCGAATGAATTGACCAATTAAAATTTCGTAAAACATCTTTTAAACCGCATTAAAATGGCAGTAAAAGATTTAGTGGGCAGCCGAACCATTGATTACGTGCTGCTTTCGCTTTATTTGACCTTAGTGAGCATTGGCTGGCTGATGATTTACGCGGTGGGTCATAAGGACGGTTACACACAGGAATTTGGCGATTTTTTGTTCAAAACACCTGTTGGAAAGCAAACGTTGACGATTATGGTCTCCATTTTCCTCAGTTTTTTCATCATGTCGATTGATTGGAAATTTTGGCGGACGTTTGCTTATGGGGTTTATGGGCTTGGGTTATTGGGTTTAGCCTTGGTTTTGGTTTTTGGGAAGACGATTAATGGGGCGAAAGCCTGGTTTATGTTTGCTGGTTTCGGCTTTCAGCCTGTGGAGGTTGCCAAATTGGGGACTTGTTTGGCATTGAGCAGTTTGATGGCGGCAACAGGAACGAATCTGAAAGATGCGCGGTCGCAATTGCACATTGCCAGTATTTTGGCGATTCCTTTGGGACTCATTATTTTACAACCCGATGCAGGATCTTGTTTGGTTTTTGCATCTTTTTCCATTATGTTATTTCGAGAAGGCTTGTCACCTGTACCTTATGTCGTATCCTTCATATTAGCTGCTGTTTTCATATTTTCGTTATTATACCCGTCGAACAATGTTGTTTTTGGATTAATGACGGTGACAGCACTGATTTTTTTGGTCAATATCGCTTCATTTAGGTGGCTTTGGGCAATTGGTTTGGGTGTATTGTTATTGATTTGCAGCCTTTTATTGTATCGAGAAAAAATACATACGGCATTATTGCTGATGTTGTTGACGGTTTTAGGGTTTGTCGTCGTGCATAGTCGGCGCGGGCGATTTCGGATGGTGATTTTAGCCACAAGCCTCCTTTTGGTGTGTACGGCGATTGTGTATATTACGAGTTTCATTTTCAATAATGTGATGAAACCGCATCAACGCGAACGGATTAACGTTTGGTTGCAACCCGAAAAATGTGACCCGCGCGGAACCGCCTATAATTTGCTGCATTCTAAAATGGCAATTGGGTCAGGCGGCTTGCAAGGCAAAGGTTTCTTGGAAGGAACGATGACCAAATTGGGTCACGTACCTGAACAGTCCACCGATTTTATATTTTGCACGGTTGGTGAAGAACAAGGTTTTATTGGGACATTTGCGTTGATTGCTATTTTTTGTTTGTTTTTAGTTCGGATTATTCAAATTGGAGAACGACAGCGTTCCAATTTTTCTCGACATTATGCATATGGGATTGCGGGGATTTTCTTCGCACATTTCTTGGTCAATGTCGGGATGACGATGGGCGTAATGCCTGTGATTGGGATTCCGCTACCGTTTATTAGCGCGGGCGGTTCATCGCTGTTAGGTTTTACGACGATGCTGGCAATCCTGCTGAAATTGGATAGTCATCGATATTCGATTTAGGCTTTTCAATAAAAACAATATTTGTTAAAATAAAATTTCAACAAAAAGTAAGAATCAAAGATACTGAAGGGATGACACTTTGGTCGCTACCAAGATGTCATCCCTTCGGGATTTTTTGATGCTGTGGGTAATGGATAGGGTTTCAAACTTTTAACCACTTATAGAAGTTATCTTAGATGCGCCATGCTACCTTCATTTTTAACTAATTTTGGAGTCAATTGTTCCATTTTGACATTCATCGTGCCTTTTGTAAAGGTCAAACCAATTTTTTGCGCTGCCAATGGAGACATATCCAACACATATTTCTTAGAAAAAGGACCTCTATCATTGATGCGTACGACCACGGATTTGCCTGTTTCCAAACTCGTCACCCGCACATTCGACCCCAAAGGCAAATTAAGATGTGCTGCCGTCAAACCATCTTTGTTAAATTTTTCGCCACTGGCGGTGGTGGAACCATGCAAACTATTGGAATAAATGCAGGCTTTTCCTTTTCCAATCAAGGTAGATTGAATGGATTGTAAGCTAAATTTGCGGGATTTGGAACTTTTGGGAGGAGCTTTTTTTTCTACTTTTTTGCTGTGAAGCCGTATTTCAACCTTTTTCTTAGAAGCCGCACCGAAAGCAGCCACCGATTGCATGAGGGAAATGAACAATAACCACCAACTAATTTTTTTGCTTTGTTTCATCTTATTGAGTTGCGCTACGCAATTTGCTAAATACACAAAAATTATAAATATGTTTTTGATAAAATATTGAAAATCAATGTTTTTATCAAAAGAATTGATTTGTACTTCCATCCAAATACAAATTCAACATAAAATTATAAATAAAATTTCAATTTGTAGCACACCTCTATCAATAAAAAACAAATATTAAATATATTTTATTTTTAATAACTTATTATATACCTTTTTTAGGGTATTTTTAAATACGATACTTTACGCACGATGGTTTTGCGATAGAATGCATGTACGGATTTCACGGATTCGCACCGATTGGTACAAATTTAAAAAAAAATCCGTACCAATCGGTGCGAATCCGTGAAATCCGTACATCCATCCTATCGCAAAAGCACCCAACTCAAAGTATATAATTTGCTGACAACTGCGAGTTGTCAAAAAGGGGGCTGAGCGATGATTTTGATTTTTTTGGCAAAAAATCAAAATCATCTCCCTCAAAAGGTTTAACAGCCCCTTCGGAGCGAAATGGCGTTTTAATATTGCACACTCGGCTCTGCGCAACTCGGTTTTGCCAGATACCATTTGCCATTTTCTTTCTTCATATCAAACGTATGAGTATTGTTAGGTGCAACTGTCATCACCACTTTGGCGCGGTCTCCTGTAATCGTGGCATTCGCAGGGGCTTTTTCGTAAGCCGAGACGTTTTCAAAATCGCATAAATACCGATCCAATTGCAACCCAACCGTTGATTGATTGCTGGGTTCTTTTGCCCAAATTTTGGCGCAAGCCTGATAATATTTCACTTCATCCGCAATCAATTCGTCCGAAACGAAGCCTGATTTTTTCAATTCGGCTAAATAAAGTTGTAATTTGGCATTATCTAAGGTCAAATGCCCTCCTTTTTCAATGGCAAAACCGATTTCGCCAATACGGTCTGCATTATCGCCGTACCAACTGAAAAAACTGTGGAGCGCGTCCGCAATTTCGGTTTGGTCAAAATGGATAGCATTTTTATTGGTATTGCCATCTGTATTTTCGCCGCCGCAGGCAGTCAAAAACAGGGCAATACCTAAGATTGCCCAAAAAAATGATTTCATAGCTTTGTTTTTTTTAAAAATTATATTTTTGAATCGCAAACATAGTAAAATCCTTTTGTTAGGTGCGTACTTTTGCTTTCTTTTGCATTAAAATAATTTTGCTCATTGAAAAAAGTTATCATAAGATGCGTTTTTGTACCTTTCTCTTGCTACTACTCGGGAACGTGAGTTGTGTCGCCCAAAAAAAATTGGATTTATCCAAACCCGATGAAGTTAATATTGCGCAACGCAAGATTCAATCTTCGACCCAAGATGGTGAAAATTGTTTTTTCACTTGGGAAGGAACGGTGTATAGCCGCGTCCCAGGTGAAAAGGACAAATTATTATTTTTATGTATTGGAATGAATGTGCGTGCATCCGCAACCGTTCAAGATTCGGTCAAAGGAACGGGTTATCGGCAGGTGAGTCGGGAAGTTTTGGTGTATATTGACCCAAAAACCAACCAAATCGCTAAAACTTGGAAAAGTCCTTGGACGAATAAAGAGGTGGAAGTCGTGCAAATCGCCAATGACCCTGTGAATATGCGCGGTGCGGCGTTTCCATCCAAAGAAGTGGACAACTCGTTACGGAATTTAGCAGGAACGATTTTTTGGGATGTGCAAGTGCCGCTTTTTTACCCGAATCCGTTAGGAGGCGATTTTCAACAATATGTAGGTGGGACATATCAAGCGATTGAAATGTTCAATTTTGTCGTGCCTGAAGCGGAGTTAATCGCTCCAAAAACGCGTGCAGATAATGTTATTATTGCATGGACGCGGGTTTCCAAGTGGATGCCTTGGATGGAAATGGGCGATATGGCGGGACAATTGATATTCAATGGTTCGGGCAAAAAGGTTCAATCGTTTGAAGATATTCCCAAAATATTGCGCGAATATATTCAAAAAGAACAACCTTTGTTTAAGACTGCGCCGCCCTTAGATGACAAACGCCCGAATGAAACGAGTTGGACGTATTTTAAAAAATGGTTAGAAGCTAAAAAATTAAAAAAATAATATGTTTGATTTAAAAGGCAAAGTCGCCCTCATTACGGGCGCGAGTAAAGGCATTGGTGAAGCAATGGCACATGTTTTTGCTCAATACGGTGCAAAAGTGGTGGTCAATAGTCGCCGACAAGAGGCGGTAGATGCGGTTGCTGCCGAAATCCGAGCCAAAGGCGGGGAAGCGATTGGCATTGCAGGGCAAGTGGCGAATCCCGAAGATTTGAAACAAATTTTTGAAAAAACGATTGCAGCCTATGGTCGTTTGGATATTTTGGTAAATAATGCGGCAACGAATCCTGTTTATGGTCCGATTGAGGCAACCGACCCGAGTGTTTTTGACAAAATCATGGCGGTCAATGTGAAAGCTCCGTTTGAATTGTCCAAATTGGCAATGCCCATGATGGCAAAAAATGGGGGTGGTTCGATTATCAATATTAGCAGCATTGGCGGCGTGCGTCCTGAGACGGGTTTGGGGATTTACAGTGTGAGCAAAGCGGCATTGATTTCACTGACGAACGCCCTTGCCAAAGAATGGGGACACCTGAATATTCGAGTGAATGTCATTTGTCCGGGTTTGATTAAAACCAAATTTAGTAAGGCACTTTGGGAGGATGAGAAAA
>JBDLWG010000179.1:0-10317 GCA_039804385.1 Bacteroidota bacterium | reverse complement strand
TTTTTCATGCTGGTGAAAATAATGATAAAAATTTTAAAAATTAACTTATTGTACTTCTTTACTTACGATAAAACCGTTTTATGGGTTGCTTTAAAAAATTGAAAATTAGTTAAGGCGATTTCGTTCCCATGCTTCGATTCGATTGACAATTTCTTGGCAATAACTGATGGCTTTATTTCGCTCATATTCTTTTAAAATATTCATCTTATTGTGTGCCAATGGATTGCGTATTCTTGCCAACAGGTCAAAAATGGGTTTCCATTCATTTGCCTCTTTATTGGAAAAAATGGGTTTAAACCATTTCCATTCCACGCGCATAAATTGGTCAAATAAATCCGCAGGATACGTGAACTCTAACAAATTTTGTGAAAAGGTGTCTGGAAAACTTTTTTGTTCACGTTGCTGCATATCTTCTAATTTTGAAATGTATAATTCTTTGGCAGGGCTTAATTTGCGAAATTTTGGAACCCAATCATCTCCAAATTCACCACTATATCGCTCTTGCAGCCAAACCTCTACAATCGACCGCAAACGCACTTCTGTATCTGTCCACAAATCCCAAATCGGTACTTCTCGTTGTACGCGATACAAATAATCATGGAAATCATTGGAAAAACCGCGATAATGTCCGTTGTGTCGAAGGACTAAATTATAGAGTTCAATACGCTCTACATCGGCTCGCGTGATGTCAAAAACGGGACCAATGACCATTTGCAAAATCTTTTTATGCAAATTTTCTTCTTTCAATAGATTGAAAATCAAATTATAATTGGTTTCGATCACTAAGCCCAATTTTTGTTTGGTTCTTTCGACAGAACCAAAAATATCATCTAAATGCAAATTATTGAATAAGTTAAAATTGAATAAATCCAATAAATAGGGATGATGCCCCGTAAAATCATAAATTTTTTGTTTGCCTGCTTCCGTAATCGGCACTTTGCTATTGAAAAATTTTTCCCAATACTCGTTTAAATCCTCTTGATTGTACATGCCAAGATAAATATTGTCAAACGTTTGATGGAAATTGGAAGTACCATCTTTATTACTCAACTCAATATCTGATAAATAGCGGCGCGAAGTGGTTACAAGACAGACTTCCGTTGCAGGATTGTAAGAAAGTTCTCTTAGAAAGTGAAAATCAACCGATTCAAAATACTTTCGGACCGCATCAAATTCGTCTAAAATGGCAATAATCCGAATTTTCATCTTTTTAATTTGACGAAAATAATCAAATATTAAGCTCTTTTTTTCAAAAATACGGATTGTTTTTCGACCCAATTTTTGTACAATTTGAACTAAATTGGTTGAAACCAATGATTTATCTAAGAGGATTTTTTTATGCACTTCTTTGATTAATTTTTCAAAAAACATATCCGCTACATTGTTATCGCCCATATTCATCCAAACATGTACGATATTAAGTTGCGGAAATTCGAGTTGATATTCCGAAATGGCTTGATGCACCAAACTGGATTTGCCAATGCGCGGCAAACCAATCACCGCTAAATTGCCATATCGTTCATCAAAAATGCGATTTTTGACCGCTTGAATTTCATTTTTACGCCCAATAAATCGATTTCCATGGATGGCTCTACCATAATCTGCAAAAGGATTTTTCATAATAAGATTGTTTAGGAAATGGAGTAATCCATTTAGGATATTGCTATCCAATGCTGGCTTTTTCCATTAATTTATTTTTATAAGGGTTGATTTTCAAATAGTTGCGTTTGAATTGAAAGATTTTAATGCAAAGAAACAAGAAAAAAATCAATTATCAAAATTATCGGGCAAGTGTATAGCAAAGGTTACGTAACCTTGTAGTCGGGAAATTTATTTCCTGCTAAACCACTGATTTAGCGGGAAATAAATTTCCCGATTACGAACCTGTTTCAACTTTTACTTTTTAATTCATATTGCTATCTTTGCATTTTTAACCTCTAAAATGTTATCAGATGTTTAAAAAATTTAATACCACAGGGAAATGCTTGGTAGATAAACATTATATGGCAAATGTTTCTGTTAAAATGACTGAAACGTTAAAATTAATTGATGAAGGGGAATATTTCATCATCAATCGCCCGCGTCAGTATGGCAAGACGACGACTTTATATGGTATAGAAGATGCGCTTCTCAAAACAGAACATTTTGTGGTGTTCAATATCAGTTTTGAAGGATTGGGTAATGATACCTTTAAATCTGAAAAAACCTTTTCCAAAGGATTTGTCCGCCTGTTAGGGGATTATGCTGAATATCAAATGCCTCATTTACAAGCTTGGTTGCAAGAGCGCATTTCCAAAACGAAAGATTTAAGTGAATTATCAAGTTTAATCAGTCAATTGCATAAGCAAGTGCCTCAAAAAATAGTGGTTTTAATCGATGAAGTGGATCAAAGTAGCAATAATGAGGTTTTTATAAAATTTCTTGCGATGTTACGAAATAAATTTTTGTCCAAAGATAGAATTCCCGCCTTTCATTCGGTCGTGTTGGCGGGGGTACATGATGTGAAGTCCTTAAAACTTAAAATCCGCCCCGACTCCGAACAGCAATATAACTCTCCGTGGAATATTGCGGCGGATTTCAAGGTGGATATGAATCTCCATCCGCACGAAATAAAGCCGATGCTGGACGATTATGTGCGCGAGCGCGGCGTTGCGATGGACACGATGACGATGAGTTATGGCTTATTTTACTATACGTCAGGCTATCCGTTTTTGGTAAGTCGGCTGTGCAAAATCATGGATGAAGAGCTTTTACCGCTTAAAAAGGAACTTTCTTGGACGATGGACGACCTTGAATGGGCGGTGAAACGATTGGTTAAAGAGCATAATACCAATTTTGAAACCCAAGTTAAAAATTTGGAAAATAATCCAGACTTATATAATATGGTGTATCAAGTGGCGATTGATGGCGAATTTCGTTCCTTCAATATTCATAATCCCATTACGAATTTAGCGGTGATGTATGGTCTTTTGACAGAAAAAGAAGGGCGATTGGCGATTCACAATCGGATTTATAACGAATTAATTGTGAATTATATGACGAATAAAATAGAGTTATCGCCGCTTCAAAACCGCATTGATTTTGGAGAAGGCTATCGCAACGAGAATAAAACGTTGAATTTAGAAGCGGTTTTGCTTGGATTCCAATCCTTTATGAAACGCGAGTACAGTCGGAAAGACCGCGATTTCTTGGAACGCCATGCGCGATTGGTGTTTTTGTCGTTTTTGAAACCGATTATCAATGGGGCGGGTTATGATTTTAAAGAACCGCAAATTTCGGAAGAAAAACGGTTAGATGTGGTAATTACGTATTATGAACATAAATATATTGCTGAATTGAAACTCTGGCGCGGCGAAAAGTTACATGAAAAAGGATTGATTCAATTAGCGAATTATTTGGAAGCGCAACAAGTTGTGGATGGTTATCTGTTAATTTTTGACCATGCGAAAGTTAAAAATTGGGCTTCCGAATGGACAACTGTTCAAAATAAACAAATCTTTATGGTTTGGTTATAACTCTAATTTGAATGGTAAAAAGAACTGAAAAAGGTCATCGGTACGCGAACGATAACCTTTTTGTTTTATAATTCATTGAAAATCAATTGATTAGAGTTGAATCGAATTTATGCGAGTTGCTCAAATACCGATCATACGCGGAGCGTCTTCGTTTGCTCAATTTAGCAACTGCCAATTTTTCTTTGGCTTTTTGAATCCCTTTTGCCTTGAAATGCGGTTCAATTTGGCTATTTTTGAATAGATAGACCCATTCATCTAATCCTTCTTGAATGGAATCATTAAAATTGAACGCTTTAATGAGATAATATTCAGGAAAAATCTCACTTGGGGATTGTTTGTCAAATTCTTGGCGTTGTTCGGGCGTAAGCATCAATTCATCCTTTAAATGAAGTCCTCTGAATTGAGTATTCCGAAATCCACATTCCAAAATTGTTGCTATCTTTGTGTTTTAATACCTAAACATACATCTAATGTCGAAAAAATTTAATGTTACAGGAAAATGCTTGCCGAATAAACATTATATGGCAGATGTTTCTGTTAAACTATCTGAAACGTTGAAATTAATTGATGAAGGTGAATATTTCATCATTAATCGCCCGCGTCAGTATGGAAAAACGACTACTTTAGACGGTTTAGCGGATGCTTTGCGTAAACAAGGCACTTATATCGTTTTTAATATCAGCTTTGAAGGTTTGGATAAAGCCGTTTTCGAGGACGATGCCGCTTTTGCACAAGGGCTGATGCGCCTTTTAACTCAATATGCCCGATATGGAGCCCCTTCATTGAGGAGTTGGTTGATGAACGCTCGTCCTTCAGTTCAGAATTTTCAAGATTTGTCCGACCATATTACAGATTTGATGGATTTGACGACGCATCGTATCGTCGTGTTGATAGATGAAGTAGATCAAAGTAGTGATAATGAAGTTTTTGTCAAATTTTTAGCGATGTTACGGAATAAGTTTTTGAAAAGAGATGAAATTCCAACGTTTCATTCGGTCGTGTTGGCGGGGGTACATGATGTCAAATCGTTAAAACTGAAACTTCGACCCGATTCAGAACAAAAATATAATTCCCCTTGGAATATTGCCGCCGATTTCAAGGTGGATATGAATTTGCATCCGAATGAAATTAAGCCGATGCTCGACGATTATGTCCACGAGCGCGGGGTGGCAATCGACACGATGACGATGAGTTATGGTTTATTTTACTATACGTCGGGCTATCCGTTTTTGGTGAGTCGGTTGTGCAAAATCATGGATGAAGACCTTTTACCGCTTAAAAAAGAACGTTCGTGGACGATGGACGACCTTGAATGGGCGGTGAAACGGCTCCTGAAGGAGACCAATACGAATTTCGAGACCCAAATCAAGAATTTGGAAAATTATCCAGCGTTATATGACGCAGCGTACCAAGTGGTGATTGAAAACGAGATTCGATTGTTTAATATTCATAATCCGACGACGAACTTAGGAGTGATGTATGGCTTATTTGTGGACAAAGAAGGGCGAATTGCCATTCATAACCGCATTTATGCGGAACTGATTGTAAATTATATGATTGATAAAATGCACTCGACTCAATTGCCAATGGTGATGGATTCGGGTGCGGGCTATCGCGATGAAAATCGCTCCCTTAATTTAGAAGCGGTTTTGCTTGGTTTTCAATCGTTTATGAAACAGGAGTACAGTCGGAAAGACCGCGATTTTTTGGAACGCCATGCTCGATTGGTGTTTTTATCGTTTTTGAAACCGATTATCAATGGTGCGGGTTATGATTTTAAAGAACCTCAAATTTCGGAAGAAAAACGATTAGATGTGGTGATTACGTATTATGAACATAAATATATCGCCGAATTGAAGCTTTGGCGCGGCGAGAAATTACATCAAAAAGGATTGATTCAATTAGCCAATTATTTGGAAACACAACAAGTTTCCGACGGTTATTTGTTAATTTTTGACCATGCGAAAGTGAAAAATTGGGCTTCCGAATGGACGACCGTTCAAAATAAACAAATCTTTATGGTTTGGGTATAATTGTAAACACATAGTTCACATAGGAGACATAGAACACATAGGGCATTTTTTCTTAAAAATGCCCTATGTGTTCTATGTCTCCTATGTGAACTATGTGTTTATCAATTCAATTTCGCTAAACTTTCTTCCAAAATCACAACACGCGCTTGTCCATCTGCCCATTTTTGGCGTTCTTTTGCCAAGACAGTCGCCGCCGCATTTGCCACAAATTTTTGATTATTCAGTTTCACTTCTACCGAACGCAAAAAACCACGAGCATTTTCCAATTCTTTTAAAATCTTCGCCCGTTCCACTTCTACGTCAATTTCTTCTTTTAAAACCAAATAAAATTTGTCCGTGCCAACGATAAACGAAACAGAATTAGCAGGTTCTTGCTCAACGATTTGTACATCCGTCAAAACGGCGGATTTCAAAATCATGGATTTCATGCCATCCATTTCCAACAAATCTTTTGAAAATTCTGATTTCTGAACGTATAAATCCAATAATTCCCGTTGTTTCAAACCTTTATTATTGCGAATTTCGCGCACTTTTACAATGATGCCTTTCGCAGATTCCACCGCATTTAACAAATCCGCATTGATTCGACCCGTTTTAGGATATTTGGAAATAATGCAATCTTTCGTACGGCGTTTCAATTGATGATAAATTTCCTCCGTGATAAACGGCATGAAGGGATGCAACATAATCATTAAATCGTCATATATATCAATCGCCGTTTCCAATGTTTTAGTATCAATGGGTTGTTCATAATCAGGTTTAATCATTTCCAAATACCATGAACAGAAATCATCCCAAATAAATTTATACAGCGTCATCAACGCTTCGGACAATCTAAATTGTTTGAAATTATCCTCAATTTCAACTAAAACTTGTCTTTTTTTATGGGTAATCCAGCGTCTTGCTAACTCATTTTTAGCAGGCGTAGGCAATTGCTCATCTACGTTCCAACCTTTGATGAGTCGAGACGCATTCCACATTTTGTTGCAAAAATTTCGACCTTGTTCACATAATGCACTCGTATTTTCAGTCGTTTTTGCAGCGGCATTGTAAGGTGCGTCGAAAATCAAATCGCCGCCCGCAGGTGCAGTCGCCAACATGCCAAATCGAACCCCATCCGCCCCGTACAAATCCAATAAAGCCAGCGCGTCAGGCGAATTGCCCAAGGATTTGGACATTTTTTTGCGATTGATGTCGCGCACCATGCCTGTAAAATAGACGTTTTTGAACGGCAATTCATTTTTCCATTCATAACCCGCCATCGCCATCCGCGCAACCCACAAGAAAATAATGTCCCAACCTGTCACCAAAACGCTTGTCGGATAATAATATTTAAAATCTTTTGAATCAGGATTAAACCCGTCAAAAACCGTAATCGGCCACAACCAAGACGAAAACCATGTATCTAAAACATCTTCTTCTTGACGTAAATCATTGATAGTCAAGGAATTATTGCCCGTTTTAGATTGGGCTTGCGCCAATGCTTCTTCCGCCGTCAACGCCACAAAAATATCCGAACCAAGATACCAAGCAGGAATCCGATGTCCCCACCACAACTGCCGCGAAATACACCAATCCCGAATCCCGTCCATCCAAGACCGATACATATTTTTAAATTGCTTCGGAAAAAACTCTATTTCATCTTTCTCAACTGCCTCAGCAGCAGGTTTTGCCAATGCTTTCATATTGACATACCATTGCAACGACAATTTGGGTTCCACAACTGAACCAGTGCGCTCAGAACGACCAATTTTAGTTTTATAATCTTCAATTTTAACCAAACAACCTTCTGCTTCCAACAACTTTTTAGTTAACTTGCGCGCTATAAAACGTTCTTTTCCAATGAGTTCGGGAACACCCGCCTTTTCATTCAAAAAACCATCATCATTCAAAATATCAATGGTTTCTAAACCATGTTTTTTGCCCAAATCATAATCATTCGGGTCATGCGCAGGGGTCACTTTCAATGCACCCGTTCCAAATTCCCTATCCACATATTCATCAAAAATGACAGGTATTGCCCGATGAACCATTGGCACAATCAATTTTTTGCCTTTCAAATGCGCATAACGCGGGTCTTTCGGATGTACTGCAACCGCCGTATCGCCCGGAATCGTCTCAGGACGTTGCGTCGCAATCGTAACGCCTTCATTTTCACTACCTTCTACTTTATAAAAAACGTGATATAATTGCGCTTGCTCCTCCCCATGAATCACTTCTTCATTGCTCAAAACGGTTTTTGCCTCCACATCCCAATTCACCATACGAAAATCCCGATACAATTTGTTGGAATGGTATAGATCCACAAAGGCTTTCAAAACGCCTTGTGAACGCACTTCATCCATCGTAAACGCGGTGCGTTCCCAATCGCAACTCGAACCCAATCGGCGCAATTGTTCCAAGATAATGCCGCCATATTTATCCGTCCATTGCCAAGCATATTTTAAAAATTCCTCTCGCGTAAGATCCGATTTTTTCAATCCTTTCTCCGCCCGCAACCACTTTACGACTTTGGCTTCTGTGGCAATACTCGCATGGTCTGTTCCCGGAACCCAACAAGCATTTTTACCATCCAAACGCGCTTTGCGAATCAAGGTATCTTGAATTGTGTTATTCAACATATGTCCCATATGTAATACGCCTGTGACATTTGGCGGCGGGATGACGATGCTAAATGCCTCACGGTCATCAGGTTCAGAGTGGAAATAGCCCTTTTGAAGCCAATGTTGATACCATTTGTTTTCAATATCGGCAGGTGCATATCGGGTGGATAAGGTACTCATATTATTTTTATTTTTGGTTTCAATGACAAAAATAGATGAAAAGGAGCGCAAAGAAACAAAATTTTCTTTGGATTTTAATCAATATTCAAAAACTTCAATATCAGATTGACCTATTGCGCTGCTGCGCACATAAAACAATTTATCAAATTCATTATCTCCAAGTTGTTGAAAATCAGGCTTTGCTGCTTTTTTGAAAACATTGAGCAAGGACGGAATCGTATTAGAATGCCCAACTATCAAGATTTTTTGACCTTTTTTTTGCATCAATTGTTCCATCAATGCTTTTTGATTTTCTTTTTTGTATAATTCCAACGTTTTTTTTTGCGCTTCGCAAACGGTCATAGCGGTTGCTTTCGTGCGCGAAACGTCCGTCGAAAAAATGCGGTCGAATTTAATATTTTGAAATATTGGAGGCAATTGCGCCGCTCTTGCGTGTCCTGTCGCACTCAAATTGCCCAAACTATCCTTTTCCGCATGCCGCAATAAAAAGAAATAATTGTAGGTCGTATCCTTCATGCGTAATATTTCATTCGGTACACTGCGTTTTTGACGCAATTTTTGTACAAAACCGTCTCCAAAAACAAGCATCGGTTGTTTAGATGGAGTCCTTTGCGGCGAGTTCGCGGTACAACTTGCCATCAGCCCGCAAAGCAGGATCCAATTCATGGGTTTCATCTTCAATCTGACCATTGGTTTCAAAATTAACGCTTTGAACTTGATTTAACAAAATATATTCCATGTCTTCCCGTTTTCGGACCAAATAATCTTTGCCTTGATGAATCATCACCTCCGCAGGTCGATAACGACCATTGTAATTACTCGCCATCGTGATGCCATATGCACCTGCATTCAAAAAAACTAAAATATCGCCTTCCGAAATTTCGGGCAACATCCTATCTTCTGCAAAATTATCGGTTTCACAGAGGTATCCAACAATATTATATTTGGTTAACGCGCCTTTTGGATTTGAAATATTTAAAATATGGTGATACGCATCATACATCATCGGACGAATCAAATGATTTAAACCCGAATCCACACCCGCAAATGAAATGTTAGGATTGTGTTTAACCACATTCACTTTCACCAAAAACAGCCCCGCTTGCGAGACTAAAAATTTGCCGGGTTCAAAAACTAAGGTCAATTCGCGCCCGTATTTCTTACAAAAAGTGTTGAAACGCGTTGCTATTTTTCGACCTAATTTCTCCATATCTGCCCCTTTTTCATCGGGTTTGTAAGGGACTTTGAAGCCGCCGCCAAAATCCATCCATTTCAAATCGGGGAATTGTAACGCTGTTTCCAACATGATTTCAGCTACTTGTAAAAACGTATCTGCCTCCTTAATATCCGAACCTGTATGCTGATGTAACCCTTCAATGACCAAACCCGTTTCTTTCACAATTGCTTGAATATCAGCAAGTTGTTCAATGGAAATGCCGAATTTCGAGCGCACATGCCCCGTAGAAATTTTAAGATTCCCACCACCCATCACATGCGGATTAATCCGAATACCAACAGGATAAGTAGCCCCATATTTTTTTCCAAAACGCCGCATCAAAGGCAGGCTATCCAAATGAATTTTCACGCCCAAATCGACCGCCGCCACAATCTCCTCAAACGCAACGCCACTTGGCGTGTAACCAATTTGTTGGGGTTCAAAACCCGCTAATAAACAAAGGTTTACTTCTTGAATCGAAACCGTATCTACACAAGAACCAATTTGTTTTAAAAACTTTAAAATGGTCAAATTTGTCAACGCTTTGCACGCATAATTGATGCGCAAGTGTTTGACGGCTGAAAACGCATTTGTCAACGTTTTATATTGATTTTCAATGACTTGTGTATCATACACGTATAAAGGCGTTCCATATTTTTCGCATAAATCAAGCGGCGAAATGCCTTGAAGCAGCAAATGATTTTGATTCATATTTTGATAATGATTGATTTTTAAAATCCACGATTATGGGTGCGCAAAAGTACTCTTTT
>JBDLWG010000178.1:0-3488 GCA_039804385.1 Bacteroidota bacterium | reverse complement strand
GCATGCCGTAGAGAAAAAGCTTGTTTTTTGGATTTGCAAGCCTATTTTGCCTCCAAATGGATGATCTGGTGGTCTTTTGCAAAAAGGCGAAAATGCCGTGAAAACGGTTCAGCCACAGCCTTATGAGTCGAAACGGTGAACCGCCAATGGCTTTTTTATAGGAAGAGTTGCCGAGCGATTCCTTTTTTGTGCTTTTTTAATAGGATTGCAACTCATTGATTATCAATTATTTAAAGGTCTTCGCGGTTTCTTTTAGCTGTGATGACCTTTAAACCATTGATACAAGCGGCTCAGGAATCAGAATAATATCCGCCTCAAAATATTTTTCCATTTTAAAAATCAACTGCAAGTCAAAGGCGTGAAAACCTGTTAACCACTTCCGCACCTCGTTTTCCGATTTGCGAAGTGCTTTTGCCAAATCACTTTGCGTCTTTTGCTGCGTCCGCAACAATTCAAGGATACGATTGGCAATCGCCAAATTTTTATCCCAATTTCGCTTAGCACTATCGGGAACACGGTTCAAAATTCTATCGAAACGGTCCATATTAATAAAAAAGTTCTATTTCGTTGTGATGAAGTATATTTTTACCCGTAAATTTGAAGTCTCCTTCTCGAATCAATTGATCGACCTGTTTCGCCATTGCATTCGCAAATCGAAAATGAGCTAAAACATTTGGTGCATTTTGAACCTGTTGTGCCGTTTTAATCCCGCCATTCGTAAGAATGACAATCTGTTCACTAATCGGAATACAATATAACCGCAAACCATTGACAATCACTTCTTTAACCATTTTTGACATCGGCGGAGGCAACGCATGAGCAGCCGCTTCATGTCTAAAAAATTCAAGTTTTGCACCCTATTTTTTGCCAATAAGTGATAACCATACAACAAGATGATTTAAATCGGTTTCAATTTCCACCCTATTTTCTAATTTGGAAAAGAATTTTTCGGTTTCACTTTCCTCATCATCCTCGAACTGAAACGTATAAAAGTTAACTTTGGAGAAGGATTTAAATAATTGCAAAGTTACTAATTTTTTCATTTATTTTCTCAAGTTGGTTGTAAATGTAATGATGCAAAAGTAGTATGCTTCCTGTAAATTGTCAAATATTTGTTTTAAACATAATTTCAAAAAAATAGCTGAAATGGTTCTTAATAGCAAAAAACAGGGTGCGAATCGTTTTTTTGCTATTTTAAATCAGCTTGTAAAGTATTGATTATCAATTATTTAAAGATTGATTCGGTTGGCAATTATGTTGTAAAGGAATGAAAAGATGTTTATTCCTTTACAACATGATTTTTTCAATTTTAAAGCCATTTTATCATCTGCAAAATTCGTATTGGCTAAAAGATTTTGCACGAATAGTATTTTACCTTTATCAAAGCCTTTCTCAACGCCTTGCAAATAAAGGTAATCGGTTTCAATGTCATAAACAATAGGCATTTCTTCAGTAATTTTAACGGTTAAAGCCTCTAATTTTCTAAGCCGCGCCAAAATCGCTAACTGCTTGAGGTAGCGGGACAACTCACTTTTATTTTTGCTCAAGGCTCGGAGTTGCTTTACTTAACAATCGCAAAACGATTTCAGCTTGTTCTTTGGGATAATTGGCAAGCACTGCCAGCAAAACGACTTGCGGAACTTGCGAACTTAACAACGTTTGGGTATCCAAATCATGGATTTTGAGCAATTCAAAACCTCGAAAAACAAATTTCTCCTCTAATTGCGTCTCCATTTTAGGTTCGGTGGTTCCTAAATACACCACCTCTTCTATTTTCATCGCGTCTCCTGTGATGTTAGACTTGTCTAAAAACTTGAATTTGTCTGAAAACAGCCCAAATCCAAGTGTTCCAGAAGCCGTTGAATCGTTGAATGCAGTGAAAAAATAAGATGTAACCGTATTTTAAGTGAAATAAAATAAAAAAGAGGCTGCCCCAAAAGGTAGCCTCTTTTTTTGCAGGTGCATAACCAATTTAGTAGTTGGGAAATTTATTTCCCAACGGGCGTTGTTCTTTCCTAAATCGTTGGGAAATAAAATATTGTTTTGGATAGCTTATAATTCCTCTATTACTTGAATCAAACCATTTCTAATTCTATTTCGTTCAACATTCGCATCACTTTTATATGCAGTGCCAAGTTGCTCTTCAGAATTAATCTGGTAAAATCGGGCGGATAACAAAGAAACGGTTGAGTACAATGTATTATCATTTCCATCAGTCCTTTCTAACAAACGGTTGATGACTTCGCCCAGCTTATTTTCCCTTAATAACTTGTGTAAAGTTGCCTTTTCTACCAAAACAGGGGTATTTTTAGCAGGCAGCGGCGCGTGATAATGATTATGTACTTCGGTTTTATTGCCTTGAACAAGGTCGTCGCCCAATCTAAAATCTCCACCAACTTTAATTTTACTGCCTTTGATGACATTTTTTTCATCATAATTCCCCGAAGCAGTATTAACACCTGTATCGCCAACCTGAAAGTTGCCTCGTACCTCCAAATGGGATTGGTGGATAACATTTAACAAGCGACTTTTATGCCCTTCAAAAACGGTCAGTTTTGCCGCTAATTCTTGAACAAATTGCACATTATCTTGCAAATCTTCCAATTTGCCTTCAATAATGGCTTTTTTAATGATTTCTGCCTTTTTAGGATTTGTCAAGATTTTCTCGGTTGTTGGGTCATCTTTCAAAAACCAAGAGCGAATCCAAATTGCCGATTCATGTATAAATTCAGCAGGGAATTTTTTAATGACCTCATTTTCGGTCATCATACCCAAAATATATTCGGTAGCTTTTTCTATAGAAAACATTTTTAAAATCGATTTATAGGTTAATTATGAAGTAATGCTGATGTTGAAGAAAATTATTAATATCTGCTTCAAACTTATTTTTATCTCCCACAGCTGTCATCAGTTTTTCAACTATTGGTTGCCCTAAAAGACCTCCTAACACTTCTATGATTTTCATTACCATATACCATCGTTTTTCATAATTGCACAAATATTTTTTACAAAAATACAAAATATTTACAATGTTATGCAAATAAAAATAATGATCTCGTGCAACTATTTTTGAGTTAAAACACGCCTTTAAAAGTAAAAGTGCTTATCTTTGCCTAAATTACGATAAGTAGTTCAATTGAAAGAACCGATCCAAAAGGTCGGCGAGGTTGCAACCCTATCTATTACCCGCAGAATGATTATCGGCATTCAAGCCCTTTTGAAAAATAAAAAGGTGCGTAGCACCGCAACATTTGTAGCAAATTGGCATTAAAACCCAATTGAAAGGTGCGTAGCACCGTAACATTTGTAGAAACGATACGAATGTTACGGTGCTACGCACCTTTTAATAGGTTTGTCAATCGTTTTGCTACAAATGTTACGGTGCTACGCACCTTTTAATAGGGTTTGTCGATCGTTTTTCTACAAATGTTGCGGTGCTACGCACCTTTTTTGTTTTGTAGAATGATTTTATTGCCAACAATTATTCT
>JBDLWG010000177.1:0-10157 GCA_039804385.1 Bacteroidota bacterium | reverse complement strand
GAACACCGCGCTCTTGCCGAAATCGTATTAGAAAAATGTCTTCCGCATGCAGGCAAAAGCCTCCGAATTGGCATTACAGGTACGCCTGGAGTGGGCAAAAGTACCTTCATCGAAGCCTTTGGGACGCGCTGTGCAATGGACGAAAATCGGTTGGCAGTGTTGGCGATTGACCCTTCAAGTCGAGTTTCGGGCGGTAGCATTCTCGGTGATAAAACGCGAATGCCCCATCTTTCAGTGCATCCAAATGTGTTTATTCGACCTTCGCCTGCGGGCGATTCGTTGGGCGGAGTGGCGCGTAAAACACGGGAAACCATTGTGTTATGTGAGGCAGCAGGTTTTAATAAGATATTCGTAGAGACGGTTGGCGTTGGACAATCAGAAACGGCTGTCCGCGAAATGACCGATTTTTTCTTACTTTTATTATTGCCAGGTGCGGGCGATGATTTGCAAGGCATCAAGCGCGGGATTGTGGAAGCTGCCGATTTGATTGCCGTCAATAAAGCCGATGGAGACCGCGAAAAAGCAGCGCGTCAAGCGCAACAATTTTATAAAACAGCACTCCATTATTTTCCACCCAAAAACAGTGGTTGGATTCCGCAAGTGACCACTTGTTCAGCATTAAGTGGGATGGGTTTGGATATAATATTAGAATTTATTTTAAATTATAAAACTATGACTGAAACCAATGGTTTTTTTGAAAAACAGCGCGGCGAGCAATCCGCTTATTGGTTTAAAGAAACGATTATAGAAACCTTGCATCAACGGTTTTATAATCATCCTTCAATTCAAAATCATTATCAACAGATTGAAAATCAAATTGTTATGAATCAAATATCACCTTTTAAAGGTGCGGATCATTTGTTAAAAGCATTTTTTAAATGATTGGTTTCAAAAAAAAGACGCATTTTGCAGCGTTATTGATATTGTTCACCTTTCAAAAATGAAAATCATGCTGATTCAACTCAAGAATTTTGGACCCATTTCTTATTTTGAATTCGATACCGAAAAGCAAATGCACTTTATTTTCGGGGAAAATAATATTGGGAAATCATATGCGATAAGTGCGGTGTATTTAATTTTGAAAAATATATCAAATAATCAATTTTATGCTGATTATCCTGTGGAATTAGAGGAAGCATACGCATTATTTGTAAAAAATATTCAAAAAAAAATATCCTTAAATAAAGATTCTGTCGAAATAGATATTACAAAAGAATCTAAAATAATTTTTAAACTTTTTTTTAAATATAAGTATTTAATCCCCATTCAACAATCTTTTTTCAATACATATGATGATTTTCGGAGTTTAAAAAATGAATTTTCTCAAAAAAATAGTGAAATTATTTTAAAATTTGAATCAGGTGAGGTGTTTAACATCGTTTTCGATGAACATCAATTGATAGCAAATGAAATTGAATTTAAAACAAGTCTTGTCAATTTTAAAACGAGTCAAAGTGAACCGACTTATCATGTAGAAAAATCAGGAAATCATATTAAAATACATGGAAATATCAAAAAAGAACGTATTTTTCTAATTGAACAACTGAATCGGCTTTTATTAGGGGAATCGTTTGGTACCTTAAAAAAATATTATGATAAACTTTACTTCTTACCTGCATCTCGTTCGGGTTTGTATAATTCGTTGAATTCATTTAGCGTAATTTTAGCGACATTATCTCAAAATAAAACCCGTATTAATACAAAATTTAACCTGCCAGAAATGTCAGAACAAGTATCAGATTATTTTTTAAACTTAAGTAATATCAAAAAAGATAAAAAAACAAACCCTTTTTCTGAAATTGCTCAATTGATTGAACAAAAAGTGTTAAAAGGTTTTGTTCGTTTTAATTATAACAACAAAAGGATCTATTTCCAACCTGAAAAAACAGCTATTTCATTGGAGTTATCCAACACCTCTTCTATGATTTCAGAGATTGCTCCGCTTGTTGCTCATTTAAAATATATTATTGATAGTGAAAATATTTATAGCCATAATATTTTATTCATTGAGGAGCCTGAAGCGCATTTGCACCCTAAAATTCAAGTTGAATTGATGAAAATCTTTGCATTATTAGCGCAAAAAGGTTTGAAAATCGTGATGACTTCGCATAGCAATTATTTGTTTAATAAATTGAGTAATATGATTTTGGCAAAAGAGATTGACCCGTCAACGATTCGAGTTGCGCATATGAAATTGGGTGAAATGGGCAGTTACGTGGATGAAAATTCAATGCAAGTAGATGAAGATGGGATTGATGACGATAATTTTTCAGAAACTGCTGAAGCATTATACCTTGAAAGAATGAAACTCTATAAACAAAATCATTGATAATCAATTTATTAAACATTATGTTATTGCAAAATATTTTGGATAATGCCAAATTAACGCCATACCTTTGTGATGATTGCGAAGAAAATGGTATTGGCATTAGTTTTCATTCAGATATTCAAAAAACAGATTATGTTGTCATCAAAATTGATGATTTTTTCAACAAAAATATTCATCCAAATCCTGCGGGTAATGATTGTTTGATTGTTCAAAAATGCGCTGATAATCGTTACAAATTATACTTGATAGAACTTAAAAATATTGAAACTATTAGAAATGAATCACTTACGCAAATTAGAGACAAATTTCAAAACTGTTTTGATGTGTTTATGAGTGACCAATTTCGAGCTTATTTTTATGATTTAACGTATGAATATTCGATTCAACTCTTTTTTGTTTCCAATGTTGTTGAACAAAAATATCGAAATTTTGATAAAAAACAAAAAAATACCCGTTTAGATAGCTTATTGGCATTGCCGCCCTGCCATTTTGCGAACAAACGTTATGGGATTGAACTATATGAACCGTTTCCAATGGTAAATCCTTGTTAAAAGGATGGCTCAATACGTCCTGCATTCGGTTGTATAACCAATTTAGTAGTCGGGAAATTTATTTCCCGCGAATCGCGGTAAATAAATTTCCCGACTACTAAGTAATTTGTATTATTTTTATTTTTAATAAAATTTGTTAATGTAAATGCAAACCTTGTTAATGCAAGCCTAATCTAACAGGATAAATTTGCATACTTGCGTCAAGCAACGTAATATTGTTCCATCATGGAAGCAGCACCTTGTGCGCTTTTTACAAAAAACAACCGTTCGTAACAAACATATTCCCTTGATTTACAAAGAGTTAAGCATTGCAATAACAGTCGCCTGCCAGCGTCTGAAAGCACTTCTATTGGGTTCTGGCAAGGCGATTTTTAGAAAGATTTTACAAGAATGGATTGAATAAAATTGTTTTTTCAGGCAAATTTGAATAAAAAAGGTTGCGCTTTTGCGCAACCTTTTTTTTATTTACCTATAAGTTCTGTCAATTGTTTTTCCAATTCTTTTTCATCGCCCGCGATATAACCATTATGTTGATAGACGACATTGCCTTTTTTGTCCAACAAAATCGTGTAAGGCACATTGCCGATATTGCACGCTTCTTGCAATTCTTTATTCATATCGCTCAAAATCGTGTATTTCCAACCTTTTTGCATCACCATCGGTTTCACTTTTGGCAAACCGCGTGCATCATCCACCGTTACGGCTACAATTTCCACTTGATACTTTTTTTGCCACGCCCCATAGGTTTTATGGAGTTCGTCCAATTCTTTTTTGCAGGGACCACACCAAGTTGCCCAAAAACTTAACACAACAGGTTTGTTTTTTCTGCCATATTCTTGGATATTGACACTTTTGCCTTCCAAGGTTTTGACGACGACATTCGGCAAGCGTTTTATTTTGTCTTGCGCCAGTGCTTGTGTACCGAAAAAGAGTACTAAACTCATCAAACTGAACCACTGCTTCATCATAGCTTTGATTTTTTTAATTTTTTTTAGATTGAAATAAAAAGGTATCCCCGCTCGAATAAACGTGCAGAGGGCTTTTTTATTTTGAACTTTTTTAAATATTTTGAAAATTAGTATGTTTTAAAAATATTTGTTTAATAATCTGTTTTTAAACAAATTATCTTTGGGACGCATGGATAAAAACATCGACACAAACATTTGATTTTCATTAACAATTGGAGCATCATTCTAAATCTTTCAATTTTTCTAAAATCCAATCTCGAGAAGCAGTTGTATTTGCTTCTAAAACTTCTTGTTTTAATTGCTCTACTGCTTTTTTATCGCCAGGCATAATTTTCGTCATGCGTTTCACAAATTTAATCATATACAAATAGTGTAATCGGCGGGTTTCTGCAATATCTTTATGCCGATTTAAATAGGTTTGAAAACTTTTCAGAATGGAATCCAATGCCTCAAATTCATCTTTTTCATAATAAATAATAGTCAACATCGTCTTTGAACCTAATGCATATGTTAAATCTTGGTATTCAACTTCTTGTAATAAATTTTGAACTTTATCGTACTGTTTTCGATTGAAATAAACATTAGCTAAGTTATACGAAACAGCACTTTCGCGCAATTCTTTGGGTAATTTATGTTGGTATTCTTTAATAAAATTTTCAGTCCAATTGTATTCACCCAACCGATTTGCAATCAAAACTACATTTTTAAAATGCCAAGGCGATAATTCCATAGTGGGCGTTCCATAAAACAGAATTTCTTTTTTAAGCAAAATTTTATACAAATCATGGAAAACTTTTAAAAACAATTTATCATTTTGATTCACCTTTTTTGTGCAATAATTGAGTGCAGAAATATACATTTTGTATAATTCATTAGGTGAAAAACGAGCATGGTGTTTATCCAATAATTCTATAAGTTTGAAATAATGGGTTGTGTCTTCACCATCAATTTGGGTTAATAAAATGTGATAATAAATCGCAATCACAGGTATTTCATCATATTGGGACTTGTATTTCTGAATATGAGCAATAATTTCGTCAATAAATAACAATTTGTAATCATGTGAAACTAAGCGTTTATGACTCAATACGGTACAATACAAGCGTAATTTCTCTGTTAAATAAAAATGATCTAAATGATTAATCATTTCTCCAAAATTTTTCTTATCGCCCCGATTGAGTTCTGATTCGTGCATATCATAGTAATTTTTTTCCAATAAAAATTTTCCATAATAATATTCAGCATTTTTGTAAGGCTGTTGTCGAGTTGCCATATTTGCTTGGCGTACACAAGTCAAATATAATTTATCTAACCTTTTTTTGCCTACGGCTTCCAAAAGATAAGCTGCTTGTTGGACTTCTGATTTATCATAAATCTGTTGTGCTAAAAAATTTTCTACCAATTCCAATAAATCAGAACATAATTTTCGGAAACGGGTGTCATTATATGATTCATTCTCAAATAAAATATTCCAAATTTCATATTTATCCAAATCTTGTTTGTCTTGACAACTACCATTGCGCTGCCCCACAACAGTCGTCACCACAAGGCTGTGCACAGGTAGATTAGCTTGCGTATTAATATGTTTGGTCAAATATTCAAAAAAAGTCGTCAAGGATTCATTGACATTGAAATAAGGGGATTGCACATACTTGCGCAATCGATTTTGTTCAATTTTATCAAATTTGGACAAAATCGTGTATAGTTTTCCAGTTATCATAGTGGATATTAATAATGTTTGTTTTTGAACTATTTTTCCTAACCTAAACGCGTTATTTTCTGAAAGACGCGGTTCAAAATTACTTTTCTTTTATGATATTTTTTAAAAATTCACATTTAATAAACACATTTAATTATTCAGTTTTTTAAAAAACTAACAATCATTTAATTACATGCTTTAAAAAAACGTATCCGATAATTAAAAATATTTCAAAATTTACCTAACAATATATTTTTTAAATATAGCAAAATAAAACATCCGTTCTTTGTATCAAAATTACTGCATTATGAATATCACTACTCATTTAAAAAAATATTTATGGATTCCAGTGTGTGTGGGTGCGGCGTTTCGTGTGCAGGCTCAAATAGCTAATCCCTACAACAAGAACCTTTTAGTTAACAGTCGTTTGGATTACACGCAGCCTGCGTCCAGCGTACAAACTTTGGCACAGCCTTTACACGGGCTGCTCCGAACCCAAGTGAATTTAAATCAACTGGATTTGATTTATACGCCGAATCTTGATTTTATCGGGCAGGATGCGTTTAAAATCGTGGTTGAACACGGAAGTAACGATACTTTGAATTTTAATATCAATGTGACCCAAGGTACAGTTATTGCAAAAGATGATTATGTATTAACTTTTGAAAATCAAGTTATTACATTAGATGTTTTGCAAAATGATGTTTCCTTAGCCAATCGTCCCCAATTGCAAACCTTGCCTTTGGTGAATTTTGGAACGGCTTCTATTGAAAATAATCAGATTCGATTTGTCCCACAAACAGGTTTTACAGGCATGGCACATGTGCAATATGCCGCCTGTAACGAGTTGAATCAATGTGCCACAGGGCAAGTCCATGTGCGTATCGCGCCTTCGACGCTGCCTACCACCAGCACGGCTAAGGTTTTTGCAGCCAACGGACGCAAAACCATCATTGCCTTGCCCGCAACAGACTTCGTTTTGCAAACGCCTCCGATAGGCGGCACGTTGCAAGCGATCCAAGCAGGCGTTTTTGAATACACTCCGACGGCGCAATTCACGGGCAGCGACCCGATGACTTTCGTACAGTCGGCAAACGGTGCAACCAAAATACATATTGTCCAAGCGGAGGTTTTAACGGCGCATACCCCCCGCGCCCTCCGTGATGACTATGCTTATACGTCAGGGAGTCGCCCCGTCACGATACCCGTTTTACAAAACGATGCGGGCGGTGCGACCGTACTGACCAACATTTCTGCCGTAACAGGCGGTACAGCAACGATTAACGCAGCACAAAATGCTGTAATATTTACGCCAGACCCCACTTTTACAGGCATGTCAGGTTTCCAATATGCGGTGCAAGGTAGCACGGAAATCGGTACAGCTCGGGTTTTAATCAGCGATTTTGCCCCGATTGCCCCTTCGTTTCGATTGAAAGCGGCGGCAGGAGTACCCTTAGTTTTGAATTATAAAGTGCCGATTAACAATTATTCGTTTAGCATCTTGAATACTGCCTCACAAGGAACGGTTCAATATTTTGAAACTTTTAATGGACAATTAGCAGGTCAAACCGTGCAAGGCAATCGTTTATTGATTTATACGCCTAATTTAAATGCGCAATCAGACAATTTTTCGGTAGAATATTGCGCCAGTGGCGTTTGTCGGACGGTTCAAATTGATATGGATATTGATACTCATAATGCTACTAATTGTGTTGGAGATTGCGTTTGGGCGGGCGATGCGAATGCAGATGGGATCGTTGATATGGCAGATATTTTAACTGTTGCGCAAGCCATGGGTGAAAAGGGAATGGCTCGAAACAATCCTTCTCTGGTTTTTTTGCCACAAACGGCAACCGATTGGAAACAATCAGGACTCAATGGCAACAACCTTAAACATGCGGATACCAATGGAGATGGAATGATTACAGCAGCCGATACCGTAGCTGTCAGTCAATTTTGGGGGCGTAAACGCGCTATTGTTGCGCAAAATGAAGGTTTTTCCGTTGAAAATTTGGAATTAACCGCCATTCCTGCACAACGCACCTTGCATCCAGGAGATACTTTATTGTTATATTTGACCATTCCGAATGCGGCTTTGAATGTTTCGGGCTATCAATTTGCTTTGGGTTTCAATGCGAGTTGGTTGAATACAGCTTCTTTGCGGGTCGATTTTGCGAATCAATGGATGAGTGAAACGGGTGCAACTTTGGGTTTTGTGCGCACTTCCAACCAACAAATTGAAGTCGGTTTAGGAGTCGCAGCAGCACGGGCAACGAGTGGCTATGGAACGGTAGGCATTTTGAGAGGTATCATTGAAGATGATGTGACTTGCTGCTCAAAAACGAGCCGTTATCAAGTGCATTTAAATTTTAAAAACGCATGGGTGCAAACGGAGTCAGGGGTGCGCCTGAAACTCAAAACGAATGATATAAATATTCCTATTGAAGAAAAGCCAAAATCATATTTCATTGACAATCAATTAGCTGTATTCCCGAATCCTGCAACCGAAGATTTACATGTGTATTTGGATGATGAAACGACTTTTATAACGGAAATGAATCTTTTCAATCTGACTGGGCAAATCGTCGCGCAACAGCAAGATTTGAAAACACGTCATATTGATTTGAAAACCAATGCGTTACAAACGGGCATGTATCTGTTGCGGGCGAAAACCAGCAACGGTTACTTGACGAAAAAAATTCAAATAGCGAAGTAAAAACGCGCAAAAAATAGATTTCCCTTAACCAGTTTCCCCAGAGGCTGGCGAATTATAATCCCCAAGCCCAATCGAAAGATTGGGCTTATTTTTTTAGAAGATTGTTCTGTTGCGGTATTAATACCGCTAAAATCGAACCGCAGGATTAGAAACTGATTCGCTCGGCGCGTCGGATTTTTGCCAATAGAAGTATGTCCAAACAACACCTTAAAATCGTTTTGATATTGCACACCATAATAGTAATGGAGTGTCGATATCAACAGGCGTATGGTCGTTTTAGCATAATTTCCGATTTTGAATGATTCAGGTTTCAAGCCCAACTTCAACAATCGTTGCAAAGAAAAGTTTTGCATCGAAAACGGGATGATTCAATTGCCGTTAGGACTCGCTCAATACCAATTCTCTAAAATCGAACACAATTCAAACTATCTGCTTTCATCCGAAGTTTTTGAATATTTTGTTGCAAGGTTGAATCCATTGGATATTTTTGTTTCATGCGTTGGATTTCGGAGATTTTGGTTGAATCCAAACAATAGCCACCTTTAAAAATCACATTCGCCTGTTGGAATAATTCATCAAAATCTCGTTTTTCCAATTTTAAAAGCATATGCTCCGCTTTTTCGCGGGCTTGATTCGCTTCATTTCGCGCTTGGTATGCCGAAAGTCCAGCTAATAGAGCTGTAAAAGCAAACAAAATCGCTATGAGTGTCCATAGATATGCCCTAATTCTGAGTTGTTTTTCTTTGTGGGCGCGAGCTTCGGCAACTTTGATTTGATTTTCAAGTAAAAGTTGTGCTTCGGCTTGAATTTTAGCTTCGGCAGCTGCGTCTTTGGCGCGACGCGCTTTCAAAATGGGTTCAATTAGCGTATCGTGACTAATTTCATACGAAAACCGATTTAACGAATTGATTTCGCGCCGAATCAAATACGTTTGTTCCAGCAAGCGCAATAATTCGGCATCGGCACCAAAAAGTTGCATTAATTCGTGACTATCGACGCTCCGACGATACGCGATGCCTGTTTTTGGGTCGGAGTACATTAAGCCATATTCTAATAATAGAGCAACCGTACCTTGTTGATTATGAGGCAATTCCAACAATTGTTCCCGATAATACGTGTCGAATAACGCTTCAAAATCGGGTAAATGTTCGAGTTGGACGCAACGTAAACCGGTTCGTTCAAGGGTCTTTTCGATGGAAAAACAAATGATTTGTAACACAAACGTTTCAATGCGTTTGGATTCGCGTCCCGCTAAAGCTTCCAAAATGCGGTGCAGCGCGTCGGGCGCGTATTCAAAGGCATCGGTTTTGAACGCATTGGACCGATTGGGCAATTGCGCAGGGGCTTCGATGGCACGACGGGCTTGTTCGATGGATAACGCCGTCAATTCCATGCGTTGTTTCAAAATGGCAGGTAATGCGTCGCTCAACGTGTCCAAATCGCTTAATTTGTCGGAACGGATCGCAAAAACCACCCGTACCGATAACGGCTCCCGCAACCAATCCAACACTTCCGCCGAGAACCGACGGCGATTTTCTCGAACATATTGTGGATAAATCGAATATAATAATTCGGCTAATTGGGTTTTAAAAGCGGCTTGTTGGGCGGCGGGATACGAAAAAAATTCTTCAAATTGGTCGAATATCAAAATAAAAGTGGGTATTGGCGCGTTTTGGGGCGCAATCACCCGTTTGAACCTGCCCCATAATGTGTTGGGTAACTCGTTCGGGTCGCGTTGCATGCAACCCGCCTGTTGCATCGCCGCGTCGAAATGGAACGCAAACCGAGCCATCAACTGATTTTCGTTTTCCGCCGTCCCGAACCGAATCACGATAGGGACATACCGTTGCAATTGGGATTCGTTTTCAGGGCGCAAGCGCGGCAGGAGTCCCGC
>JBDLWG010000176.1:0-15684 GCA_039804385.1 Bacteroidota bacterium | reverse complement strand
TCGCACCGATTGGTACGGATTTAAAAAAAATCCGTACCAATCGGTGCGAATCCGTGAAATCCGTATATCCATCCTATCGCAAAACCATCGTGCGTAAAGTATAAATAGTTGGAGACCCATTATTTAGCGGGAACTAAATTTCCCGATAGCCGTTTCCGCTTTGGGAAATTTTTGAAATAGGATGCGTATGATTTCAACGATTGGAAGGATATTTTCGGTTGAAGAGCGCAAATGAGCACTCCAAAAATCCTTGTAATCCTTCCAGTCATAAGCATCTTATTTCGAACGTTAATTCGCTGATTTTCAATCATTTACCTTTTATAACGGATTTCACTTTAATTACTTATTATGAATGCTCACCAACTCCTTCGGTGCTTTACTTCAATTAAAATTTGATTTTTTTTAAAAAAAAGTTTTATTTTTTGGTCATTTAGAAATGATTTAGGATATTTGCACTTATGTAGCGCTATTCAATGTATCTACACGGTGTTTTTAATTTTTAAAAAACCAAAATTTGTTTTGAATTTAATAAAGTAATGCACTTACGGCATCACTTTAAACCAAACTTATTTAAGATTTTTTCTATGTCAACATTAAATGTTTATCAGTCCGCCTATGCCAAGGTTCGGAATTGTACGGAGTCTTTGTGCCAGCCTTTGACACCCGAAGATTATGTCGTGCAAGCATCGGATTTTGCGAGTCCGCCTAAGTGGAACTTAGGACATACCACTTGGTTTTTTGAAACGTTTATTTTAAAACCAAATGTGTCTGATTACAAAACCTACAATGATGCGTTCAATTTTCTGTACAACAGTTACTATGAAAGTATCGGAAAACGGACGTTGCGCCATTTGCGCGGCACGATTACGCGTCCGACGACGGATGAAGTATATGCGTATCGCGGTTATGTGGATGCAGCGATGAACGCTTTTTTAGCCAATCCGATGGTTTTGGAACAAAACTCAGAATTGAATTATTTATTTGAATTGGGTTTGCATCATGAGCAACAACATCAAGAGTTGTTTTTGACGGATGTTAAATATGCGTTATCTTGTAATCCATTAAACCCTGCTTATCAAACCGTTATGCCTCCTGCGGCGGCAGATCCTGTCTTGCCGTTGAACTATTTGCCTGTTGAAGAAGGCATTTATACGATAGGGCATGAAGGCGATGCGTTTCATTTTGACAATGAAAAGGGCGTTCATAAGACCTATTTGCATGCGTTTCAAATTGCCAATCGCCCCATTACAAATGGTGAATATATTGAATTTATTAAAGCAGGCGGTTATCAAAAATTCCAATATTGGTTGAGCGCGGGTTGGAATTGGGTTAAAACCAACCAAATTGATAGTCCCATGTATTGGCAAGAAGACGGAGGAGAATGGTATCAGTTTACCTTGTATGGATTGCGAAAAGTCGATGAAAATGAAGCGGTTACGCATGTTAGTTTTTATGAAGCGGATGCTTTTGCACATTGGGCAGGCAAGCGTTTAGCAACCGAATTTGAATGGGAAGTGGCTTGTCGGCAATACAGTCCAAAAGTGCCTGCAACAGGTCATTTCATGGATTCGGAGCGGTTTCACCCGATTGCACCGACCCAAGATTTTCAATTTTTTGGCAATGTTTGGGAGTGGACGAATAGTGCTTATTTGGCATATCCATTTTATACGCAAGCGGAGGGCGCGATTGGCGAGTACAATGGCAAATTTATGAATAATCAAATGGTTTTGCGGGGCGGCTCCTGTGCGACACCGCGTTCTCATATCCGTTTGACGTATCGAAATTTTTTTAATTCACATGAAAGATGGCAATTTACAGGCATTCGCCTTGCAGCATACCTGTAAGGAGTTTCCCTTTGACATCTCCATTTGCTTTTTAACGATTTTAGATCACATGTAGCAAACAAAGAGGAACGCTCGAATTAGGTACTTGTATTCAATACCTTGTAAAAAGGTATTTCAATAATTTGTATTAAAAAAATATAAGATATGTAAAATATTTATAATAAATTAATTATGAAAAAAAAATCAACAATAACAATAGTTGGTGCGGGCATTGTCAACTTAATATCGGCTTACTTTTTGTCCAAACAAGGACATCAAATTACGATTATAGATAAAGCGAAGAACCCATTCCTTGCAAAACGGTGGCAGCAACAAGGAGCTACTTTTGGAGGTGAAAATGCCCGCATGTTTTCCATCACGGAGGCAGACAATTACAATGAAAAAAAGAGCGTTATCTATAAGGATATGGCTCATCTGTTTGAAACCAATGTTCAAAACGATGGTTGGAGTGTGTTATCAACTCCGACAGCGGCAGAAGCGGAGTGGATACAACAATTTAAATCGGTGGATGCGGCGGATGCCTATCGCTTTGCCGATGAAATCTATGGTTTTACCATTCAATCGGGTGCATTATGGGATGATTTGATTCAAAAGGAGCCTTGTCTGTTTGAAAATACCCATCTCAAACACGATATTGTTCGATTGTACAGTGCCGTTTCTGATTTTCAAGCGGCTCAACGCTTACATAAACGATTGGGTTCTTTTATAGAAGTATTGACTTCCAATCAGTTAGCTCATTTTTATCCAGAAGGCAATAAAATAGCAGTTCAAAAATCATTAGGTGGGGTGATGAAAGTAAAAGGATTTACCTTGCAAATCCATGATTTTTGTCAAAATTTAATCTCTTATTTGGAAAAAAAGGGCGTTGTTTTTCACTGGGAACAATCGTTTTCAGGCATTGAAAAGAATCGAGACGGCGAAGTCGTAGGTCTCAAAGTGGGCAATCAATGCCTCATATCCGATTATAATGTGCTTTCTTTGGGTGCGTATAGCGGCAATCTTTTCCATAACACCTTGTCTCACAATAAGATACATGGAGTCTTGGGCATTTGGATGACCTTGCCGAATGTTTATGGATTGGAACATTCTTTCAAGATTCACAAAGATGGACATGTGGGCGAAGATTCTAATGTGACGGTGGTAGAAGAAAAGGGCAAACAACAGTTGGTTTTTGGGGCAGGATACGGTTATGTAGGCAATGTTACGCAAAATACAGTGGATTTAAATCAGCTTAAACCAATCTATGATAGCCTGTGGCAGACTGCCAAAACGTATTTTCCAGAGGCGTATGAACAAGGCGTTGCAGACGGCTTATTAGCGCAGCCTCAAAAATATTGTACGCGACCGTTTACAACCACTGGTTTAGGCATTTTTGAAAGCATTTCAAATGAAAATGGCGGTGCGACCTTCCTCACAGGTGGACATAATACAGGCGGTTTTACGCAAGCACCAATCGTCGCAAAAACGTTGGTTGAAATAATAAATGGCAAAAAAGCTTTAATGCCAAATAAGTATCATCCAATGAGAGGTTGGGTGGCACAAAATATGGAAATTATTTAAATTTAAATTCAAATAAAATGTTAGAAATTAGAAAGTTAATAATTTTAGACGCGGATAACGTGGAAGCATTTGCAAAATGGGTTTTGGAATCCGTTCCTGCAGCCTTTTTTTCGGCATTAGGCAGACCCTTAATTGAAAAGTCATTAAACGATAAAACAGGGTTTTCCTACGGGATGTTTGATGGCGATACGATGATTGCCATTAGTTTAGTATATGTTCCAGGTAGTGGACCGAGTAATTACGGATATGATTTAGGGTATTCGGAGGATGAAATGAATCAAGTTGCGCAATTGGTTGGAACGATTGTGTCTCCTGAAGGTCGTCAAGGCGGTATTGGGCATAAACTCTTTGCTAAAAATTTTGAAGCTATTTTTGAAGCCAATTATTCTATTATCTTAGCAACAATGCATCCTGACAATATTGGAATCGGGAAACTGTTAACAAAAAATGGATTTGAAGCTAAAAAAAATGTTTTAAAATATGGCGGTTTACCGAGAATTATTTGGGAAAAACGAAAGTAAGGAACGCGAAATCAATAAAGTGAGTAATTGAACTAAATTAAATGCGCTTTTTTCAATTCGCACGAGCGTTAGCAATTTACAGGCATTCGGCTTGCAAATTATAAATAATTTTTTTTTAAAATATCATTATGACAACCACTGAATTAACGGAGCTAACTCAATTAGCTGCTGATTATTATCAAGAAGGCATTTTGGACAAAGACGCATGGTTCCGCGTCGCAGATGCCGATTATCATGCATTATTAAATGCTTTGGATACGAAGCGATTATTTGAACAACCCAGTACTTTATTAGACATTGGTTGTGGTACAGGGCGGTTTCCCGCATTATTACGCCCTTATTTGAGTATGGTGCCCATTATGTATGATTATTTAGACCCTTCGCAGATGTCTTTGCAGTCCTTGCGCAAGAGTTTAAAGCCGCCGTATCAGGCGCGCTATGCGATTCAGTTGGGTGTTCAATCGTTGACGGAGTGGCAGGAGCAGACTCAACTGCAATATGATTTAATTTGGGGCATTCATGCGTTGCATTTTGTAGAACCTGAGGAGATTCCGCAAGTCCTTCAAACGATTCAGCGTTGTTTGAAACCCGATACCGGGGTTGCCTTAGGGTCTTTTATCACGGAAGATTGTTTTTACATTGGGCTACATGACTGTTATTGTCAGGCTTTGGGGAAAGAACGTCAAAATTGGTTGGGCTACGAGCCTTATACGCAATTGGGTTTCGAGCCTTTGAAAATACCTCGATTGGAACAATCGCTTGAATTTGTACACCGAGTCTCGATAGCAGACACCTATACTTTAGAAAATTATTTACAACAATGCGTTTTTGATAAAACGTATTCGTTGCAGGAATGGTTTGATAATCCGATTTTGAACGATTATCTGCGACAATATCAAGTGGGAGATGCTTTTGAATTTCCTCAAAAAATTATAATGATTCAATTTGGGGACTTAAGCCGTCCTCTTTTACGCAATGCAATTTTAAAAAAATAACACCATATGGAACTCACATCCAACTTGACCTCTTTTGCTCAAGATGTTGACAGAGGTTTGTCCTCAACACAAAAATATTTAGCTTCCAGTTACTTTTATGACGAAGCTGGCAGTAGAATATTTCAGCAAATCATGGATTTGCCCGAATATTATTTGACGCGCTGCGAAGCCGAAATCCTTTCGACGCAAGCGCAATCGTTTTTAAAGGTTTTTCAAACCCCAAATGGCTTCGATTTGATTGAACTTGGGGCGGGCGATGGCACGAAAACAGCTCTTTTATTAGCTCATTTTTTAAAACAGAAAGTGGATTTCACCTATGGTGCCATTGACATTTCAGCGAGTGCGGTGGAAGGTTTGGAAGCAACCTTGTGTGAACAATTCCCAACATTGTGTTTGAAAATGGTGGCAGATGATTATTTTCAAGGGCTTGAATCCTTGCAATTAACATCGAAACGGCGAAAAGTGGTTCTGTTTATGGGTTCTACGATTGGCAATTTCACGCCTGAAGCGGCAACTCGTTTTCTAAAACAATTGCGGCAATACCTCAATCCGGATGATTTATTTTGTGTTGGATTCGATTTGAAAAAAGAACCGAACATGATTTTAGACGCATACAATGATAATCAAGGAGTTACAGCTGAATTTAATTATAATTTGTTGCGTCGAATGAATGAGGAATTAGAAGCGAATTTTGTCATTGAAAATTTTGTGCACACACCGATTTATCATCCCCAAAAAGGTTGTGCCGAAAGTTATTTAACCAGTAAAATAAAACAGAAAGTTTATTTTAAAACACTGGATAAAACGTTTACTTTTGATGAATGGGAAGCGATTCATACAGAAGTGTCGTATAAGTATTCGGTGCAAGGGATGGGAAAAATCGCGGCGGCGGCAGGCTTTACCCCCCAAACTCATTTTTTTGATGCCAAACGCTATTTTTGTAATGCGATTTGGACTGTGTAAATGAACTTCATTGGAGTGATGGATGTACGGATTTCACGGATTTCACGGATTTCACGGATTTTTACGGGATTTTCACGAATTTTTTAAATCAAAATCCGTAAAAATCTCGTGAAATCCGTGAAATCCGTACATCCATCCTTCAAATGTTTTTATTTTTGGTTTTAATAAATTATTATAATTTTTAACGATTCAACAAAACTAATCATGCCAGATTTTAAAAAACATTTGAGTATTCGCGAATTATTAATTGCCAAAGACCAAATTGAGGACGTTAATTATTGGCGCAAGCTCTGTCCGAATGCGTCCGTTTCTGATTTTGCTGTAGATAGGCTCAAAACAGCGAAAATAGAGGCAACACAATTAGCGGATTATCAATCTTTTATGCAGGATGAAGGCTATTTTCAAACGGTGCCTATGTTGCCTGTGGCGATGCAAACGCAAATGTTGGAATGTATTGAAACCGTTAAAATGGCGGGTTTCCCAGTCCTGTTTGCCTTGGTTTACGATGTATTTTATGAAGCATTTAACTATTTTGACCCCATTATGAAGCATCTTTTGGGGGATGATTACACGATGATTCCTAACTTTTGGGTGTATTACATCGAAGCGAGCAATGATGGAAAAGGTTTTGAACCACACCGAGATTTGGAATATTTGCATGCGATAGATGCGGATGGCAATCCAACGGTACTCACGTTGTGGATCACCGTGAATGATTCCACGCCCTTAAATTCCTGCATGTATGTTTTGCCAAAACACCGCGACCCAGAATATCATTTGGCAATTTCGGATTTAAAACAAGGCGCAACCAAATTTAAATTGGAAGATGTGCGGGCTGTGCCGATTGCAGGTGGTTGCTTATCTGCTTGGGATCAGTACTTGTATCATTGGGGAAGCCGCAGCAGCAAGTACGCGTCTGCGCCGCGAGCGAGTTATGCGATGTATTGTCAGCGCGGTGATATGAAACCCGTCGATGATGCGTCGATTGATTTGCGCGAAGGCATTGATTTCAAACAACGATTGGGTCTAATTTGTCGGGGCGTTTATCGATACTCGTATGTCAAATCGGATGCAAGTCAAAAATCGCCAGAATTATTAGCCTTTTTGGAAAATAATATGAAGGTTTTAAAAAATCATATCCATCAGTTGGTGTAATGCCTGTTGATAAAGAGGCTGAATTAGGATTGATAGGATTTTTTAAGATTCAATTCGGATTAATCCTGTCGGGTTGATGGATTTCACGGATTTTCACGGGATTTTTACGGATATTCGCCTCCAAATCCGTGAAAATCCCGTGAAAATCCGTGAAATCCGTACATCCATCAACCCGACAATATTAACTTTCCTTACTACTTAGGTTAATTTCATAACTTTAAAAAATGCTTTTATGATAAAAAAACAGGTAATTGAATTGCAAAATATCGCGCAACGATACGGTGAAAAAGAAGTTTTATCGCATATAAACCTTTCATTTTCAACGAATTGCATTACAGCTTTATTGGGCAAAAGTGGTAGTGGGAAATCTACTTTATTGCAATTAATCAATGGTATGGTGAAACCATCTATTGGTAAAGTACGTGTTTTTGGGGATGATTTTGATTATAAAAAAGCAGCGCAATTGCGTTTGCAAATGGGTTATGTCGTACAACAAGTGGGTTTATTTCCGCATATGAATTTGTATGATAATATCTGTTTATTGGGCAAAATTACGAAAATGCCGCTGGAAAGCATTCAAAAACGGTTCGATTTTTTGCTTAATATGGTGCAATTGCCTCATTCGTATAGTCAAAAATATCCCTATGAACTTTCGGGTGGAGAAGCGCAAAGGGCTGGTTTATGTCGGGCTTTGTTTTTGAAACCGTCGATTTTATTGATGGATGAGCCGTTTGCAGCCTTAGATGCGGAGACGAAAAATAATATTTATCAATACTTTTTGTTGATTCAAAAAACGGAACCTTGTACGGTTGTGTTAGTCACGCATGATTTGAAAGAAGCGGAGACGCTTGCAGATGAATTGGTTTGGCTCGAAAATGGAAAAATCATTCAAAAATAAAAATGGTATGAAAAAATATTTAATTTGTATTCTATTGATTTTCAAAATAGTTTTGCCCATAATGGCGCAAACAACCTTGAAAGTAGGTACAAAACATTCTAATGAATCCTATATTTTAGGCGAAATCGTTGCTCAGATTTTGGAAGATGGCGGGTTTAAAATCGAACGAAAATTTAATTTAGGCGGTACAGCCATTAGTTTTGAGGCATTGAAAAAGGGTTCGATAGATGTTTATCCAGAATATTCTGGGACGATTGCCGCTGAAATTTTAAAACAAAAAAGTACCAATCTGGATTCATTAAACCAAAAGTTGAAAACCCAATTTCAACTTGAAATCTCAGCCCCATTTGGTTTCAACAACACGTATGCACTCGCCTTGTCACCCGATTTAGCTCAAAAATATCCGCTTAAAACGATTCGTGATTTGGCGGCGCATCCCGAATGGCGGGCTGGATTGAGTTATGAATTTTTAAAACGCGAAGATGGTTGGGGCAATTTGTCAAAAGCGTATCAACTGACCTTGAAAGCGACTGGATTGGAACATGGTATTGCATATCAAGCACTTATGAATCACGAAATTGAGTTAACCGATGCGTACTCGACTGATGGTGAAATTGCAAAATATGGTTTTACGCTGTTGGAAGATAATTTGCATTTTTTTCCAAAATACGAAGCCTTAGCTTTGTATCGGAGCGCGTTGCCCGAAAAAGCCAAAAATTTGTTGGAAAAGTTGGGTCATACCCTCAGCGATACGACGATGCAACGCCTCAATTCATTAGCTTTATTTGAAAAACAAACCCATCAAAAAATTGCACAAGATTTTTTAGCCTCTCAAAAAATGATTCAAAATAAACCCGTTGAATCTATTTCGACGATGCAAGATATTTTAAATCATATTTTTATACATTTAAAATTAACATTATTATCTTTGATAGCTGCCATTCTGGTAGCCGTTCCTTTTGGGATTTTGCTGCACCGATTTCCCCGATTTTCCAAACCTCTGTTGTATTTGACGGGCATTTTGCAAACGATTCCGTCCATCGCATTACTCGCTTTGATGATACCATTCTTAGGCATAGGCGTTTTACCCGCGATTGTCGCGCTGTTTTTATACGCCCTTTTGCCGATTTTGCGCAATACAGTGATTGGTTTTAGCTCTATTGACCCAACTTTGAAAAAAATTGCGACCGCGATTGGACTCAATCCATTGCAAAAATTGTGGCATGTTGAGTTGCCTTTGGCAATGCCGATGATTTTGACAGGGATTCGCACTGCCGCCGTCATCAATGTCGGTACAGCAACTTTGGCAGCTTTTATTGGCGCAGGCGGATTGGGTGAATTTATCGTGACAGGTTTGGCATTGAATCAGACGGAGTTGATTTTACGCGGCGCGATACCGTCTGCGTTATTGGCGATTGGCATCGAATTATGCTTTGAAATCATCGATAAATTATTGATTCCTAAACATTTAAGGCAAAAAATATAAATTTATAGCACTTTCAGCTTTGGAAAGTTTTTGAAATAGGATGCTTATGATTGTAAGGATTACAAGGATTTTTTTGAGCTTCTTTTTTAAGAAAAAAAAGGTATCTTTGCGAGAACCTTTCATTAAAATCATTGGAATCATGCTGGGAAACTTAGATAATGAAGTTATTTTCAAGAAAGCATTTACCGATAAATTCGTGTTGCAATGCTTGGTCAAAGATTTGTTTGGAGTCACGTTTATCCCCGATAAAGTCGAAACGAAAAAGCGATTCCCGATGAAAATCTCGTATATTGACTTCAAATACGATGTCTTTGCACAAAGCAAAGATAAACGTGTGATTGTGGAAATCCAAAAAGTGGATTACGATTCTAATTTTGACCGTTTTTTGTTATACCATAATATGACAATCGCCGAATTGCAACGCAGTTCCAAAGAATATAAAGCGACGAAAGTGGTTTATACCATTGTCGTTTGTACAGGTAAGTATGTGGCGAAAGAGTGCGGCGGAACGGCAATAGAGAAAGATGTCCTCTTCCATCATAGCAATTTGTTTGATATGTACGGCACGGAAGTGGATGTTTTTGGGCATAAATTGATTTTTTTGAATCATCATTACATCAAAGCTGCGACACCAGAAGCCTATTCGGATTGGTTGAATTTGGTGAAAGAATCCATCAAAAATCCCGAAAATCCAGCGATTAATTTAAAGAATCATGGGGTCAAAAAGGTTTCGAAACTCATTGATTATGAACACCTTACGCCCGAAGAACGCACGGAAATTAAAAATCGCCATGCTGCCGAAAGTGCGAAAGTCGCTTATACCGAAGCCGCAAGATCCGAAGAACGGGCGAAAGTGGTCCGACAACTTTATGCCAATGGTGTTTCTATTGAGTTGATTGCCAAAAGCCTTGAACAATCGGTGGAAGTGACTCAAGCAATAATTCATTCAACGGATTCAAATTAAACAACGCTTTAAAGGGCGTATAACAAATTTGGTAGTCGGGAAATTTATTTCCCGCGAATCGCGGCAAATAATTTTCCCGACTACCAAATTTGTTATACGCCCGCTTTAAAAGCAAAGGTCATCGTTTTGTTAAACAATGACCTTTGCTTTTAAAGTCGCAGTGCTCACAGCGCGTTTTTGTCGTTCCGTAGTAAGCGGGCGCGAACACCAATATCATCCAAAATAACAAAATATATAAATCATTGATTTTAAATCATAAATTTTTTGTTATATCGGAGGTAACCATTTGGATTATTTAGGCAAATCCGCTTTGGGCGGTTCAGGTGTTGGCACAGGTACGGTTGCATTATCCTTTTTTTTGCGGAAAACGAGGTTGAACCCTGCTTGCAAATGAATCCGATTCGCATTATCAATGCCTGTTACATTATCCGACATCAAGTAGAATTGGAACGGTCCGGGTGAGAAAACCAACCCACTACTGACCGTCATCGGCGAATTACTTGGAAGGGAAACCCCTGCTGAAAGTTGCAACGCTTTCCATAATTGGAATCTATAATTCGCACCTAACAATGTATTCGTTTGATTACCAATGGTTTGGGAGCGAAACACCGCAGAGATTTGTTGCTTCTGCGTCAACTGATAACTCGCGCCCAAATAAAAAGCACTCGGCAAACTGCTCGAATACGAACCCAGCGTCATCACGGGCAAAACCGCATTTTTAGCGGCTTTGACAATGCTATCTTGATTCAAGGTCGGATTATCCAAGCCAATTTTGTAACTATAACCTGCCCAATCAAAGGTACTCGCACTCCGTGATTTCGCAGTGAAAGCACTTTCTTTTTTCCAAGTGATGCTGCCCAAGTGGAGCATCGACGCAGAAACGTTTAATTTCTCCGTCACTTTGAAGGAAATACCCAAATCGGCTCCCAAACCACTGCCTGTAATCGGATTCGATTGAATCGTTTTCTTCAAATTTGCCCATTTCGCCGTATCGCCTACCGCGTCTAAAGCCGTCCCAAAAACGCCTCCCGCTTGCAAAGCAACATCCGATTGGATTTGCAATGCATATAATGGTGTGCTATTCAGGTTGGTTTTGATATTGAAATTCAATTTTTGCGATTCCATATGCCCAATTCCATTGAATTGTTTGACCCGAATCCCAACCGTCAATCGATCATCCTTCATAAAAGAACGCGCCAAACCGATATATGCGGCTACAGTCGATTGATGATACATGGATTCTTGCGTCAAAGCCGCGTTTGGATTTGCCTTATTGCCTTCCAACAATAGTTTTGCAGCTGTATTGGAAAAAGTCGCTTGGGTATTGGTCAACAATTGTGCGCCTACGGATACGTAGTTTTTGCCCTTGCGGAAACCCAAATGAAACAAATCTGAACTTATATCCAAGTCCAAATGATTGGTTGCAGCCAATTTTCCTGCGAATCTGGTCAAGTTTGCAACGGTCTTGGTACTGGTTTTTTCCAATAAATCCGTCAATTTAAACGAATATTGGGCATCCAAATTGAGATTGGTCGGCAGTCCTAACACAAATTTTACATCTTGAACGCCCAAAGCGGGATTCATGCTATTGGACGATAGAAACGATTGTGAACCATAAGCCGCTGTACCCGATTGTGCTGATAACGAATTGATTATCAAACTCAATGCGCTAATGATATATCCTTTTTTCATTTTTTAAAACCTTTTTTGTTACACCTACAAGGGCAAAATTATCTTACAATCTTGGTTTTAATACGCAAACCAATCGCCATATCAAAATCGTAATGCGTGTACATGCCCACAGGCGTTGTACCCGTTCCAGCCGTTTTGATTTTAGCAATCATCACCACTTTGGGTGCTTGTGACAAGGCGAGTAAGTCAGCAGCCGTCAATTTTATCTCGAAAGTACCTGATTTAGCCGCTGTCACTTTGCCATCTGCGTCAATCGCATCCGCCGCAGGCAATAAAATACCCGTCACAACAGGCGTTATGATTCCATTCGCCAATGTTGCCAAATCAACCGTGATGCCCAAAGGCAAACGCGTTTTATACTGCACATCCATTGCGGCATAATCCAAATCTTGGACTTGTTTGTCGTTCACTACGCCTGCAAAATTGGTAAGTGTGTCCCGAATGGTCAGGTTTTCCGCCGAAAATTTCAACGGAATATCCATTTCAATCCCCAATTTGATGCGACTATCTGCGGTGATAAAATCTACTTGTGGCCCCGAAGAACGCATGCTTACCCGCCCACTTGTTGCCAACGTTTTAGGCAAAATGCCCATGAAATTGACAATATTAGACGTGTTTTTGTTAAAAACAACCGCATCGCGCACCAATTGAGTAGGGCTGCCTATCGACGCAATATACGGGCGCGACAAGGCAAAAACGACTTTTCCAGAATCTGGCAATGCCAAACCGAGTGCCTCTGTGCCAGGGAAAAACCCAGTTGCTTTCACCAATAAACCTGCGGTAATCGAAATCCCAAAAGAATTGAGGTAGGTGATTTTCATCGCGGGATTCGCAAACAATAAACGCCGACTATCGGGACTCAAATAGCCGAAATCAGCTCCAAAATCTTGATTGGTTGCAGGAATATCAATGTCAAAACTGCCAAATTGACCTTTCGCACCGCCAATACGCAAATTGCCAAAAGTCGCAGCGATTTGCAATCCTTGGGTCTCATTGATGTTCACATACGCACTGCCCGAACCAATGACCGATGTTAAAACGTTGATTGGCAATTGATTATACGGTTGTGCCGCAATCGTTGCGAGATTCATCACGCCTGTAATATCAATCGTACCAGTCGTTGTTGTTTGATTCAGCGTTATTGGACCCGCTTGCACCATCACGCCATTGCGCAAAAGGCTCGGAAACTGTAGGGTCAAACTCAAATTAATGGGAGTCGTTTTGGTAATCGAGTAGTTAATAGTGCCACTACTAAGCGTCACTTCGATTAATTTTTGGGCAGCATTCCCAGTCGCTATCGCAGCAACAATCGTATCACCCGCCAAACTCGCGCCTGTAATTTTAGCACTACCACTTTTGAGTTTCATATTCGTGGTCAAGACTTGCACCGCTAAGGTCGCAGTCGGCGAAATGACCGTATTCGCTGCCATACCGGCACCATTCAATTGCCCAATTCGATAAGCCAAGCGATTGGAAAAGGTCTTGCCTGACAAATCTCCTGACCCACTTTTGGTCTGTCCCTTGGTGACCGCGCCTAAGGCAATCGTCGTTACCACAGGCGTACCTGCCGCGCCTCTATCCAAAATATCAATCGTCAAACTCGTAATATCAAAGGGAAAATGATTCGTCACTTGCAACGTAATCATCCCGGATGCCAACGTAACTGATTGAAAATCAGTTATATCTGCCAAATTGCCCACCACATTGGCGGCGGCTGAAAAGGCAGGAATCCCCGTAACTGGAAAAGGTGGAACCGTACCACCATTCAAAAATAACGTACTCAAAGGCGGTGCAAAAGCGCTCGCAAAGAGGCTTAAAGCCGTCGTTTGATTGATAGCAGGCAAATCGGGAATCGGAACCGCGCCCATCACCACCGTTTTATTGATATTGCCGCCCACTCCGCCAGTGGCTTTATTGACCACATCGGAGAAGGAATACGATGCGATACTATCCTTCGCAAATCGCAGGGCGATACTGCTATCGCGCCCCACTTGAAGGAGCGAATCGCCCTTGATGAAATCGGAAAAAAGGAAACTAAATCGACCGATTGCTGCTGCAAATTCGGGATTTGCTTGAATTTCGGGTTGGGCTAAGTCAAATTGCGTACATGCCATCCAACTTGTAGAACCTACAAGTGCCGTAGCGAATAAAAACGCTTTTCGTTTTAAACCAAACCATGCTTTTTGGTGAGCCATGATAATTACTTAGAGTTAATGATTCAAATTATAAATAGTAAAATATAATATGCCTATACAACTGCCTTTCGGATAAAGCAATGGATATAAATTGTTTTTTAAATGGGTAATCCTGTGACGTGTACTTGTTGTTATTAATTAATTTTTAAAAAATCATATTAGTGCATTAAAAAACAGGTAGTGAACAGATTAAGCATTTGAATTAAAGTGAATATAAATTGTTTGGAGTTAATAATGTGACTGCAAAATTATATATTATTTTTATAAAATCATAATTATTTTTTTTATAAAATATATAATTTAAAAAAGGGGACTTTACGTAAGTCCCCTTTTTAAATTTGGACTTACGTAAAGTCCCCTTTTTTTAATCGTATATTATTAAAAAAAGGGGACTTTACGTAAGTCCCCCTTTTAAAATCGTATATAATTAAAAAAGGGGGACTTTACGTAAGTCCCCCTTTTGGATTAGGACTTACGTAAGTCCTTCTTTTTATTAATATTCGATAAATAAAAATATAATTTTTGCGAAATTCGATACAAACTTGATTTTGAATACATCTAACTTTGTCTTATAATTTTTTAAATCATTTATAAACAAGCAAAAAAGCGTACTTAAAAAAAATTAAAAAAAGTATAAAATAAAGTTGCATATTAAAATCAAAGATATTAACGTTGCAGTAACATAACATTAACACCCTATTTCAGTTTCAACTAATACGAATATGATTTTAAAAATAAGCCAACGATTTTGTTCAACCTGCACTTGAAAATAAGTGCCATTTCCTTTTTTTTGAAAGAGTCCATTGCAGCTATCGGGTGTCCGATCCGCACCACATCGCGTCTTGCGTTGTGCCTGTGAGGAGTATGCCGTTGCCTTTTCAGAGCCTTGCTTTGAAGATAAAGCCCTTGTATTCAATACACAATACATTATATTTTTTTTAAATTTAATTTTTTAAATACTTTAAATTTTTTTCTAATGAAAAAAGCATTTTGGGTGCTGCTCGTGCCCCTTTTAGTCGGTTCGATGCGCTGTAAAAAGCAAGAACCTTCCAATCCGTATCCTTTAGGCGATTGGACCATCATCAAAGGAAAAATCCTTGAAACCGGCACCAACAAGCCGATTCCGGATGCTCAAGTCTTGATTATGGGATTTAGCCAGAAGGATTTTTGGGGACCCACCAGTAGCCGACCGATGGACACGGTGTTGAGTCAAGCGGATGGGAGCTATGAAGCTCACTTTCGGCATGAGGAAGCCAATGATTTTCAGTGCCGCGTGACTGCGCAGAACTATTATGATGCACGGGATTCAGGCAACCCTTTTATTTGGAAAGGGCGCGAGAATACGATTCATTGCATCATGGATCCTTTTGCTTGGATTCGATTCCATGTCAAAAATGTCAACCCTGTGAAT
>JBDLWG010000175.1:0-6910 GCA_039804385.1 Bacteroidota bacterium | reverse complement strand
CTTTAGTCAATCGTTGTCCAATTTGCAACATCATCTTACCTTGCATATTAAAAAAAGATATAGGTATTTCATTGTCAATCAAACTATTCAATTCCAATATCAATATATCTTGCGTCGGATTGGGATACACACTGCCCACAATAACATTCACTAATTGTAAATCTGCTTTGCGCCCATCTGCAATCATTGGATTCAAATCAGGTTGCAAAACAAGTGTCGATTGATTATTAACCACTATCGTATCCGCAGGGGTAGCCGTAACCAAACGGGCAGTCGCAGCAATCGGCGTTTGAACATCCAACACAAATATTGGTATTTTCAAAGTAGCCGTTTGACCCGAATCCAAACGATTGATGAACCATGATTGACATTGCGTACCGCCAACACACCATTCGCGCCAAATCCCTGTTGAAGCCACTGCATTCCCGCCATTGACCGTTCCTGCGGGGAATGGAAGCGCGATTTCAACATTATTAAACGGTGTAGCACTATTGTTACGAGCCATTATTTCAAAAGTGACCGTCGAATAACGGGTGAAAACACTCGGATTTGCCGTAAGATTGACAGCAATATCGGGTACATTTGACGTTACATGCCGTTCAATAACGACTCTAAATCGACACGCCGCTTGATTTCCTGCGGAATCTCGCGCCCTATAAGTTACGGTTGTCGTTCCAACTGGAAAACAAGTACCCGAATTATGAGTCGTAGTAACAGTCGGCGCACCACAATTATCCGTTGCAATAGGTGCAGCCCAAGTTGCCACTGCGCAAGTATCGGTTGTAGAAATCGTTACATCCGAAGGACAATTTTCAAAAATAGGAGCCATCAAATCATTCGCACAAGGCAAAACCCGCGAACCAAAGGGCAATTGAACATCCGCTTCATCATCTTCCGCAGGCGTACCCGTGCGATTATTGTTAGGTCGAGCATCCGCATCTTCGCCCGTTTGCGCAATCACTTGGGCAAACCGACTCAATGGCGTTGAAGAACGAGCATAAGTGCGAATTTGCAATGTTGCAGAATCGCCTGCTGCCAATTGTCCAACATTCCAAACTTGATTTTGAAAATTATAATCGCCTTTGGAAGCAATTTCTTGACCTGTTGCAATCAATTGATTATCATAAATGGGTGCTTTTACTTTGATGCTATCGGTGAGGCGACCGCCTGCATTCCGCAACGTCAGTGTAAACGTAACATGTTGAAATGCAACTAAATCGGTTCTATCAGCCCTCATTTTCAACTCCAAATCGGCTTTCAAAGTAGGCGGTGGTGGCGGTGGCGGCGCACTGATATTCAACCCAATTTTATACAATTCTTGTCCAACCAAATTCGCCGCACCGAATTGGTCTGCATTGGCAGGAAATAACAAAAAAGTATCTAAAACCGAATAAGCATTGGCAAAACCTGTGATATTACCTGCAACTTCCCAATTATTGGCATTGATTCGATACAATGTTTTGACAGGATTGCGCAGTGTTGAACTCATCGTTACCGCAAAAGGACGGTTGCGAATCGGCAAAAAACGCACAAAACCTTCTCCACTATTGAAATTCGCTATGCTTGAAAGCGTTCCATTCGCTAAAATTTGGTATGCACGCAGCGTCGGTTGTACAGGCGTTACCGCCGTCGCATAAATTGAATTGTTAATACTGGCGAGATTGCCGCCAAATTCGCTGACTTTCAAAGTACCTGCTTCTGTACCATTGGTTCGCCAAATGCTATTTCCAACTGCTTGGAATACAAGCTGTTGCGCATCCGAAACGCCTTTTAAACCTGCAATAATGTCACCACGCAATCGCGTAATTGCACCATTTGCACTGATTTTACACAAAGCCGATAATCCAGAACTGTCAATCGTATAATAAAAATCATTCTTCAAAATGCCAATTCCATTCACCGACGCAGGTGCAGCCGCTAACGAAGTCGATGCAGACCATAAAACCGTCCGAACCCCTGCGGCAACCCGTTCAATCGAAACACTCCGTTGATTATTCGCAACCGAATTGCCATTTTTAACTAAGTACAAAGCATTTTCCCCAAAGAAAAGGCTTTCAAAATAATCTTCATTCGCGTTTGCCAAAAACGAAGTTGTCAAGGCTCTTGCGCCGCCTAACGCGCCTGTAAGCGAATAAACTTTGGAAGAACGCTCTTTTGCCGAAACAATCGTTGCCGAAGCAAACATTTGATTGTTCAACATGAATAAAGTCGCTTCACTCACATTTTCATTTACAATGACATCTGCCAATTGAATCGTACCCGCAGTGTCTAAGGAGTAAAGTTCTAAAACACCTAAACGCGGATTCATTGTATCGTTTTTTTGGTTTAAAAAATACAATTTGTTTTGCAAAACAGCAAGATAATTGGGTAATTTGCCCGTTAGGTTCAACGGTACAACAGTCGTTCCTGCATCCGTTCCGTCCGTTTTCCACAAGGTGCGCGTGTCGTTCCCCACAACATCCGCCGTAAAATAAGCGTATCGACCCAATTCGCTGAGTACATCAGGCGAAGAACCGAGTCCTCCCACTCGGATATCCTTCACTAAAATCGGGGGCGAAAATTGTCCAAAAGTTGCTGTCCACACGGTCAGCAACAAGCATGTAGTCCAAATGCGTGTCATGGTCATTTATGTTTGTTTTAAAAAAAGATGAACGGGGCAAAACTACTCTTTTGTTTTAAAACAAAGCATAAAAGGTGAAAATATCGTTGAAAAATACCCTTTTTTTGAGAAAAAGGGCTTCAACTACCCTAGTTGAAGCCCTTTTTGGAAGCCTAAATCCATCCGAATTACTCGTATTTGAAAGGCAACACTTTGGAATCTTTAACGGTCGAAAGCGTCATCAACGTTTTCAAACGCTCAATCTCCTCGATTTGAGACAACGTTTTGAACAACAATTGTTCGTACGTCGGAATATCTTTGCAGATGATTTTGATTAAAAAATCTGCTTCGCCCGTAATGATATAACATTCCGTAATCTCTTCAATTTCTTTGATTTTATCCAAGAAATTGTTAAGGGCGTTGTCCTTTTGCCAAGCAAGAGAGACCAATACAAAAGTTTTCACGTTTAAACCGATGCTTTGTGGATCAACAACGGCGTGATAGCTTTTCACGATTTCGGTAGATTCCAATTTCTTAACCCTTTCCAAGGTCGGAGCAGGTGATAAACCGATTTTCTTGGACAAGTCCAAATTGGTAATCTTGCTGTTATCCTGAAGGATTTTTAGGATTCTGAGGTCAATGTTATCAAACTTATCTGTCATAATTAAAAAAATTTAGATACGTTTTAAAGCCGCTTTAATTTTTTATTTCGCTAAAACGCCGCAAGGTACAAACTTATAAAATAAACAACAAGTTTTTTTGAAAAAAACGTTAAATAATTTGCTATTTTCTTAAAATTTAAAATTTTCTTAACGTGTTTTAACAACTTTGTAAAATTATTATTTTGCGACAAAATTATATTCTGCAACAACGCTTTTGCTAAACGCATGAAAAAATCATTTGTTCAATAATTTTTCAATTGTTTGGTTTAAATTTTCAATTAATTTCGATTGTGCTTTCACGGTCTGATTCAATTCGCGCATATCCGTCTGCAATCGACCATGAACGCTTGACGGAGAGGGTAAAAAAGGGCTGATTTTAGCCCGAACATACCAAATTTCTTTAATGTGATTAATGGAAATCATGGTGGATTCATAAAACAGATTATCGGTATAAACTTCTAATAAGTTATTGTCTTTCAATTGATTACGCAATCGTCGAATCAAGATATCGCCTTTCGTAACAATGACATATACGTATCCATCTTTCAACGCGGATTCCCAAAGCGGCAACTCGACAAAACTACACACGACTTTATCGCCTTCAAATAAGGTCGGTTCCATCGCATCGCCCGACACATCGAAAGAACGGTGCGTCCCAATTTTATATTTATAATCAGGCAAGGAAAAATGCGGCAAACTCTGCATAAAATCAGGATTGCTCAAATCGGTTGCATAAGCTGATTGTGCAGGAATTGGGACGTGCACAATTTGTTCTTCTGCCGATTTATCTATTAAAACGGTCAAAGTGCGCAATCCTGTACGGTCACTTTCCGATAAAAACAGCGCACCTTCCCCCGTAAACAGGTAAATAGGGTTGAAACGATACAAATCAACCGCTTTGCGCAATAAATCTACGGTTGCTTCGCGCCGCCCTTTCAAGATTTCGCTGAGGCTCTGCGGCAAATAATCCAATTCGATGGCAAATTGCCGACTGCTTTTCACGGTTTTCAACTCGCGCAATTTCTGATGACACAAGATAAAGCGGCGTGTAATTTCACTCGTGCCTGCATGGAGCGTTGTAGCTGAATTTTGTTGCATCGTTTTCAATTGTGATTTTTCAATGATTTCTAAAATTGGGCGCAAAAATACACAATAATCTGATTTTTCAATGCCATAAATCGTTTTTTTCATTAATTTGGTTACATAATTGCGTGAAAGGTGTTGCTTTCGATACTATGGAAACACGGATGACACGGATTGGGCGGATGAACACAGATTTTTTTTGAATTTTGCACGAATTTTGAATATAAATTAAAAAGATCCGCGCTCATCCGCCCAATCCGTGTCATCCGCGTTCCAATAGTATCACAAAATATCGTATGTACCATATAATTACAGCAAAAATAACGAAGTACCAAAATTTTAATTATCTTTGCCACTTCATTATTTCCTAATAAATTAATATTCAATTACTTATGCGATTGAACCTTCAACGCGACCTTGTTTTTTTCGATATTGAATCCACTGGACTCAATGTCATCAGAGACAGAATCGTGCAAATTGCCCTCATTAAATTTTTTAAAGACGGGCGCAAAGAAGAAGAATTGTCCTTGCTTGTCAATCCGAGTATTCCGATTGGCGAGGAAGCGATGTCGATTCATGGGTTGACTCCCAAAGATTTGGCGAATAAACCGACTTTTCTTCAAGTTGCCAAAAAAATTCATGATTTTATTGGCAATGCAGACTTGGCTGGTTACAACTCAAATCGGTTTGATATTCCGATGTTAATGGAAGAGTTTGACCGCGCAGGACTTGAATTTGATGTGACGAAGCGGCGTTTGATAGATGTTCAACGGATTTTTTATAAGATGGAACCGCGCACCTTGAAAGCGGCTTTGCGTTTTTATTGCCAAAAGGAAATCGAACAGGCACACGATGCATTGGCAGATGTGCGGGCAACCGTTGATGTTTTCAAAGGACAATTGCAACATTATGAAGGGCGCAATTCGATAGATGAAGAAGGCAAGGAAGTGATTGAACCTGTTAAAAATGATATGCAAGTTTTACATGAGTTCACGAATGATATGAAAATTGTAGATATTACAAATAAGTTAAAATACGATCATCATGGCGTGATTGTTTTTAATTTTGGAAAATATATGGGGCAATCGGTGATAGATGTTTTGACCAAAGAGCGACATTATTATCATTGGATTATGGAAAAAGAGTTTTCCGTACAGGTGAAACAAACGGTCAAGCGATTAATGAAAGAGGTTGAAAAAAAATCAAAAAAGTAAAATATTTTATAGAATAATTACATTTGCATCCTATTTTTTGAATTAGAAATCATTGGTGTTCAAAAGATTTTGTTTATCACAAAACAAAATCTTTTGAACACCAATGATTCCTAATTCAAAAAATATCACACACTCCCCCTACCCTACTTAGGCGGAGGTTATTCCATCATTTTCAATTCAATGGGCAAAAAAAAAAATCTAATTCATTCAAAATCAATATTTTAGGCAGTGTTTGCATCGGCTTCCTGCTCTTTGTAACCAACTGCTATCAACCGAAAACAGGTTGTTTAGACATTCATGCGACGAATTTCAATGTCGCTGCGGATAAAGAATGTACCGATTGTTGCAGTTACCCTATTTTGCAATTGCAAGTCAATTATTTTTTTGGAGAGCGCCCATTGAATTTCAATGAAAAATATACATTGAATGGCATTGATAGTTTTCAAATCAATGCAGCTAAAATGTATCTATCTGATTTTCAATGGATTACGACCGATAATCAAAACAGAAAAATAGCGGATACGATTCAATTATATGGTTATAATCAAAATCCATTTGCCACCAATGATTTTGTTTTAGTGAATAAACAAGAAGGTTATACGTTTAATATAGGTACTTTTTTGGAAGGCGGCACTTTTAAACAAATGCGCTTTGTGGTTGGTTTAAATGCAGTTGCGAATCGCACGAATCCAACTAAAATGCCTACTACGCATCCTTTGAGTGCGAGTAAAGATACCGTTAGTATGTATTTGGATTCGGTACAAGGTTATATTTTCAATAAAATGCTGCTAAAAAAAGTAAATTTACCCGAAAAAAATATTATTTTGCAATCGAATCAAACGACTGTACCCATTATTTTGAATTTAAACCCCAGTATTATAGTGAAAGATGGTTTTAATTGGGTGCTTAAATTGAAAATAGATTATAAAAAATTATTACAAAGCATTGATTTCAATCAATCGCAAACCTTGATGGAGCAGAAAATGCGGGCAAATACGCCTACCATTTTTACGTTGGAATAGAGCCTCATTGCGATACAATTGGAACACAAATGACGCGGATGGGGCGGATTTTCACGGATTTTTTTTATTTTGTACAAAATTATAATTTGCATTATTAACTTATGTTACGCAGTAAAAGCGTAAGTTTCGGAAACCTTTAAGGTTTCCGAAACTTATTCGCTCGAAAAAAAATCCGTGAAAATCCGCCCAATCCGTGTCATCTGTGTTGCAATTGTATCATAACATCTATACGTTTCACCATCCAATTATTACAATATGAAAAAGTGGCTTCTTTTTTTACTACCGATTCTTTTAAGCGCGTCGAAATGTAAGGACGAATCGAATATTGTT